>CAXMTM010000159.1:0-7398 GCA_964196385.1 Arenicellales bacterium | reverse complement strand
CTGGAGCGGCTGGGGCTGGCTTAAAGTGGTGGACCCGGGACGGTCGTCATGAAAATACAGGTCAAGGTGACCGGGATTATTGAGGACCATCTTCCGCCCAACAGCAGCAATCCAATGCAACTGAAAGTCGCTGACGGTGTCACCCCCCTGGATGTCGTACGCCGTCTTCGCTTGCCCGCCAACGACCGGTACCTGATCGCCGTCAACGGCGACGTGGTACCGCACAGCGAACACGGCAGGTTTGCGCTCTCCGAAAATGACGCCATCGCAATCATGCCGCCGCTGAAAGGCGGTTGAGCGGGGGCTAAGGCTGACTCTTTGCAGGGGTTCCCCTGACGCTGGCAAGAGGTTCCTCGCTATTATGGTCTGCGGGGATCGGGTCAAACCACAGTGGCATCAGGAGCTCGCCGTTGCCCAGCTCCTTCAGCAAATCCATGATGTCGGAGAGAGTGCTGTCAGCGTGCGCCGCGATCTCCCGGGCCGAGACGGGACTGCGCTGCGCGGCCAGCCACTCGATCATATCGGCGACGGTCTCATTGACCGTGATACTCAGTGTTTCACGGGTCCCGCGGTCGAGATCGTCATTGACCACTTTGATCAGCGATGAGTAAGGCCCAATAGCAAATCGCTCCATGCGAGCGGTCGGGATTACCTGGAACCGGGTGTTTTCATCGATTCGATTAAGCCTGTAGCCGAGGTTCGAGTTGCCGTTCACCACCTGTTCGGGCTCGAGTTCATCCACGACGCGTCGCAATTCAGCCAGCAGATCCTCAACATCGTTGCGGGATTCGGGATTGCTCTGATCCCAGGCCCCGTACAGCGGCGTGCGCCACCGCGATTCCTGCAACAGTATGAACTTGAGTTGTCCTAGAATGGCGTCCACCGCGGGGGGCGGGTTGACGATAATACTCACCGCCACCGAATCCTGGCCCGCCTCGGTGTAGTACCACATCCCCCGGGGCATGAACAGGACGGAGCCCGGAGCCATGTCTATGCCGGTGAATTCCGCGTCCGCCGGATCGGGGAAACCGGCTGCCATCTGCGGGTAGTGGTGCGGACGGGGGGTTGTATTGGTGGAATACTGCATGCCGACAGGGTTGGTGAGTTCCTTGACCGGAGCAATGTTGAATCTCTTTTGTCCGGCCAGTTGGACGGAAAATACATCGTTAGTGTCGTAGTGCACCGCGGCACCGTCGCTTTGCGGTGACGCGAAAACACCCATCCGGGCACAGCCGGGAGTGACGCCGAGCTCCTCCTCCAGAGCGCCGAGGAATATTCTGGAGCCCCGGATGAAGGGCGCCACGTCACCGAAGTAGACGGTATGCCCGGCCCGGTAGAGTTCGATCGCCGGTCTGTCCAGCGGTAGCAACGTGGATCCCTCGTCGGCGAAATAGAACCCGGGTCCGCGGTATATTCTGGATAGAGTTTCCAAATCCGTCAGTATCGGCGCCTGGAATAGCGGAGGCAGCCGGCGGGCATCACCGTGCTCGTGATACGCGTTTCGCGGCCAGTATCCGCTCATGAACGCATCGCTGCCCAGCGACCCAAAAAAATTCTGAATGATGTTCCTGATGTTGTCGGTCATGTTTACTATTCTACCCGGTCTGATGTGTGGCCGATAATGAGTGCGTCGAGCGCGAGTATCCGATCGGTCCCAACGTGCAGCGGATTGATGTCGATTTCGGCGACAAACCCGGCTGCCGCGCGGCACAGTCTTGCAAAATTCAGTATGGTGACGACCAGCGCATCGAAATCGATTGCTTGCGCACCGCGCACACCCTGGAGGATCGGGTATACCCGCAGGCGCTGGAGTTTTTCTACGACTTCTTCCCTGGGGGCGTCAGGCAACAGCGTAAAACTGTCTTGCAGATACTCGGCCAGGGTGCCGCCGGCGCCGACGACGACCAGCGGGCCGAAGGTGTCGTCGGTTTTCATGCCCAGAATCAGCTCGCGGTCTTTGGCGATCATGGGCTGAATCAGGGCGGCTGTACCAAGGCGCAGGCAGAGATCGTCATAGGCCGCGAGGAGAGCGTCGACGTCGGTGATATTCAGCACCACACCGCCCACCTCCGTCTTGTGCAGAATGCCCGGGGCTGCGGTCTTCAGAACAACCGGGTAGTCCAGTTTGCCCGCAATGCGCTCCAACCCGGCACGGTCATCGATGAGATAACCGGCCACGGTCGGAACGCCGGCGCTCGCCAGCAGGGCCAGTGCATCCTGTTCCTGCACAACTCCGCCGTCAGACAGCGCGCTTGTGTCGACAGTTGGGAGAGTCCCCGTAAAACCACCATCGATATATTCATAGTCTCGATAACTGAGCCAGTTTTTGACAGCGTGCAAGGCGTCGCGTGTGCCTGACATTACCGGAACACCCCGCTCGCTGAGGGCCTTGGTCGAGTCGCTGCGTCGCGTGCCGCTGAAGTTGGTAATGATGGCCAACGGTTTATCGGTTGTGGTGCGCGCTATGTCGATGGCTTGCAGACACCCTTCGGTCAGAAAGTAGCCGTCCCTCAAATCCTGGCTGATGACACCGATGGCCGCGTCGTCGTCCGCCATCATGATCGCCAGGGATTGCCCGAATATACGCTCGAAGTCGATACCGGTGCCCCAGGGGTCCAGCGGATTGGCGGCCTCTTGGCCAAATTCCTGAATCGCCGCCAGCGCTTGCAGGGTCGCTTCCGACAACCCGGCAAAGCCGATGCCGACGTGTTCCGCCTCATCGGCGAGCAGGTTGCGCTCGCCACCGGAGTCGGCAATCGCAACCAGCCCGCCACGTGGAACCTCCGCATAGCGGCTGGCCAGCAGCAAGGTGTTGGCCAGCTCGTCAAGGCTGCTGGTGCGGATGACGCCATAGCGATCGAACACCGCCTGCAGCGCGTCATCGTCACCGGCCATGCCGCCGCTGTGGCTCAGCGCGAAACGGGCGCCGAGCGCGCTGCGTCCCGCTTTCATGGCGACCACCGGTATCCGTTTGCGCGCCGCGGTCTTGACGGCCTCGATGAACAGGTCGGGTTTGCGGATGCTCTCCAGGTACAGACCGATGACCCGGGTGCTCCGCTGTTCAAGGGCGTAAAACATATACTCGGCCGTAGTGGTGACCAGCTCACAACCGGTAGTGATGGCGAGGTTGAATTTGAGCTGCGGGTCGTTGTGAGCGAGGGTGCTGAAAATCGATCCCGACTGGGAGATGAGCGCGATGTTGCCGCGCACGCCTTCGTCCGGCGCAGAAAAACCGCAGGCACGAAGATCGATGTCGTTGTTGTAATAGCCCATGGCGTTGTGACCGCAGACAGGGATGCCGGCTTTAATGCAGCGCTGCCCGATGCGGTCCGCCAGGCAAGGTGTCCGGTCGTCCTCGAGGATTGCGTTCGCCGTTACGATCAGGGCGCGCGCCCCGGCGTCCACGGCCGCCCCCACCTGCTCTTCCAACCGCCGGGCCGCGACACACAGCACGGCCAGGTCGACAGGCCGGCCGATGGCCGTGAGATCGGGGTAGCAGGGCAGCCCCAGCACAGAATCATAGCGGGGGTTGACCGGATGGATATTGCCGGTGAAGCCGCCGCGCACGATCATCTCCACGGCATCGTAGCCGAGAGAGCCCGTCTTGCTCGATGCCCCCACTATGGCGACCGAAGCGGGGGCCAGCAAAGGCTGCAGTGATGAGTACGGCATTGTTGGAAGCTAGGAGTAGTTAATCGAGAGCGGTAAAAACCACGCAGTATACCGGGGTCAGGTGCGCGGTGATATGTTTCCAATGTCCACCGCCGTTTTTACTTACCCACAGCGTGCCGGCAGTGCTCCCGAAGGCGAGGCGTAATTGTAACCACGGCGCACACGGGTTGGTACGGGCACGCCCGCATTTAAAGATAGTCTTTCAGAAAATGAGATCTGGGAAATCGTTGCCTGCATGCGTGCAGGATTTCCACAAAAACAAGGTGAGCTGATAATTATTTTGGAGGGGGTAATGTGGACCTAACCAGTTTCAAATAACAAATATTTATGTCAAATATTTGCAAGATATCCTGGCAAAAAAAGCCCCGCCGTAGCGGGGCTATATCGATGATTGAATAAAAATTGTCAGGATATTCCTTTACTTGCTGCACTAAGGCCCTTCCACGTACTCAAGCACATTACCAGTAATACAAGCGTGAAAGGCAGTCCCGTGGATACTGTCATGGCCTGAAGTGCTGACAGTGCTTCCGAGCCACCTACCAATAGTAGTACAGCTGCAACAACCCCTTCAAACGAACACCAAAATACACGTTGCGCCATTGGTGCATCAGTTTTTCCGCCTGCGGTAATGGTGTCAATAACCAGTGATCCTGAATCCGATGAAGTGATGAAGAACACCAATACCAGAACAATTCCGACCAGAGATAATACACCGGTTAGTGGGAATTCCTTCACCATTTCAAAAAGTTTCAACTCCTGCGCCGCCGAACCAACCGGGGCTGCCGCGTCTGCTATTACCTGGCTGATTGCCGCTCCACCAAACGTTGCCATCCATAATGTGCAAAGTATGGTTGGAATCAGGATTACGCAAATCATGAATTCTCTGACCGTTCTGCCCCGGGATACACGTGCGATAAACATGCCTACAAAAGGTGACCAGGATATCCACCACGCCCAGTAGAATGCCGTCCAGCCCTGGGAGAAGTTTGCATCTTCACGACCAAAAGGCATTGAAAGTGGAATCAGTTCCTTTAGATAGGCTATTCCACCAGAAAAGAATGTGAAAAATATTTCAACGGTAGGTCCAACCAATAAAATAACTACCATCAACAATGCCGCGAGTACCATGTTTATTTCTGACAGTACTTTAACGCCGCCATCAAGACCCCGCACAACTGAACCAATAGCCAGAGCAGAGATTACGGTTATCAAAACCACAACCGCAACTGATCCAGTTCCCCAGCCATATAGAAAATTGAAACCAGCCAGAGCCTGGGTAGTCCCAAAGCCGAGGGAGGTTGCCAAACCAAATAGAGTCGCGAACACTGCGAGCGTATCTATGACGTGACCGGGCCATTTCCATATTTTGTCGCCCAACAAGGGATAGAATGCGGATCGGAACGTTAGTGGCAGTTTATGGTTATAAGCGAAAAATGCTAAAGACAGGGCAACTACAGAGTATATTGCCCAGGGATGCAGCCCCCAGTGGAATATGGTTGCAGCCATGGCCAGATTGCGTGCAGCCTCAACATCACCCGCAGCTGCACCGAGCGGTGCCCAATCTGTGCGTACACCATTTTCCATTACGGTTCCGCCCATGGATGATGCAAAGTGAGACATAGGTTCTGAAACACCAAAGAACATCAATCCGATACCCATACCTGCGGCAAACAGCATGGCGAACCAACCGGCATAACTATAATCCGGCTTGGCATCCTGTCCACCAAGGCGTACACGACCCAAGGGCGATACAATGAGAACTAACGCGAACAAGACAAATATGTTCCCGGATGCCAGAAAAAACCAGTCAAAATTGCTGGTGATCGCAGGGCGTAACCAACCAAAAAATTCCCCGGCCTGCTGCTGAAACATCAGGGTATACAGGACAAAAAGGATTATTGTGATGCCCGAAACCAGAAAAACAGGATTGTGAATATCCAGTCCAAACGGCGTTATATTATCTTGACCGATTTCGTATTTGGATTCCGATTTCTTGCTCATATACTCCTCCTCAGTTTAATTTTGATACCGGTGTCCAGTATCAATGTGATTTGATTTCGGAACTTACTCGAATCCGACCATTTTGATCCAGGATAAGAACCCTGAAAATTATTGGATAGACCGACGTACTCCCTATTTGGAAGTATAGGATGTCGAACAGCGCGAAAATATTACCAGTGTCAGCTTCCAAAGTTGATCAGCCTCATTTCCAGCAATTACTAGAATTTCTTATTTATTCCAATGAATTATGAATTGTTGGATATTCTCGAACTGGTTATATTTAAATGCTGAAAATCACTAGTGTTCGGTTAAAGTCGTGATAAATCAAGAAAAGCCTTGTGTTCACAATCAGTTACAAGTGAAGTGGGGTGTCCCCGACTTGAACAGAGAACTGGCAGTATATAACCCTTTTGATTTTGAAGTAACCGGAGGGGTTTATTTACAACGGCAAGACGCTTTTCTCCCAGGTCATGGCCTTTCTCCCATGGAAAACATTTCACCGGATTGTGGTTCGCTATCAGGGCAATCACCGCGTGCGAACATTGGTTTGCGCCGAGCAGTTTCGCTGTATGGCCTTCGCTCAACTCACCTATCGGGAAAGCCTCCGCGACATCGAAGCCTGTCTGTGTGGACAGCAGGCGAAACTCTATCACATGGGTTTTCGCCAGCCAGTAAGTTGATCCACCTTGGCCGATGCCAACCAACGACGCGACTGGCGCATTTACGTTGACTTCGCCCAGCAACTGATTACCCAGGCACGAAAGCTCTATACGGCCGATTCGTTTGGTGTACAGATGTCGGACACCGTTTACGCCCTCGATGCCACCACCATCGACCTCTGTCTATCGGTTTTTCCCTGGGCACCGTTTCGCTCCACCAAGGCAGCGATCAAACTGCATACCCTGCTCGATTTGCGCGGTTCCATTCCAACATTTATTCATATCTCCGATCATTGCTGTCCCGTTAACTTTCACAGCAAAGCCAACTGATTAATGGCGGCTTGATTATTGCAAACTGGATCGCCTCGTAGCAGAGCCATCAGGTCACGTTTCTCAAATAGATTAAGCTGCAATAGTCGAAGTATTTGTTGCATGCTTTTGTTCAGCTTCGACTGGAACTTGATAAATGCCAGGAGCAGGTAAACACACAATGCGATCCAGATCTGCGTCAGCACTGCATTCTTGCTGGTACCGATGAAGGATTTGACCTTCAGATTTTGTTTGATCCATTTAAAAAACAATTCGACCTGCCACCTGGCCTTGTAGATATCGGCGATGGTCTTGGCGGCCAGTTTGTTGTGTTGGTCAGAAATACGTAGTGCCTGCCAGTCTCTGCATCTCGGTAACCGATACGGCGTAATTTGATTGGACACTTCTTTGCCGTCTGAACACCGGTGAACTCAATAGTTTGATCACTAGTCAGACCCTTGCCTTTTTTCACAGGGCGGCGTTGTACAACGCGGATTTTCGCGTTGGACTTTAGGCGAGTAACAAAGAATATTCCCTTTTCTGTCAATTGGTTATACCAGGCGTAGTCGTTATAACCCCGGTCGATGGCCACAATGCTGCCTTTGGGAAATTTCAGTGTACGGCCAATGGTCACGTCACCGGTCTTGCCTTCGGTGACCGTGACAAATTCAGGAAGGTAGCCCTCATGATTCAACCCCACATGGAGTTTGATGGCACCCTTGGTCGTTCGGAAGTCCGCCCAGGGGAAAACGGACAG
>CAXMTM010000158.1:0-5949 GCA_964196385.1 Arenicellales bacterium | reverse complement strand
CCCGGGTTCTGCGGTCGATGCCCTGTATTTCGAGTGGGAAAGCGATATTACCCAGGACCGTGAGATGAGGCAGCAGCGCGAAGTGCTGAAAGACCATGCCCATCTTGTGGCGCCGGATTTCGATGAGTTCCTTTTCCGACGCTTCCAGCAGATTTCGCCCTTCGAACAGGATCTCTCCGGCTGACGGCTCGATCAACCTTGACAGGCAGCGGACTACCGTGGATTTACCGGAGCCCGACAATCCCATGATGATGAATATCTCACCTTTATGTATGTCTATGTTGACATCTCTTACCGCGCCAATGAGACCCGCGTTTGCAAGCTCATCAGTGTCGGGATTTTTATTTGTGTCGAGGAACTGTACAGCACCTGGTCCGAACACTTTCCATAGGTGCCTGCAGGAAAGCTTGACGTCTTTGGGCTCGCTTGATTTGTTGGTCAAAATACTCGTCCTGAAAGAAAAAACGGCCGAGCATCGAGCCCGGCCGTTGTTCCGAAATCAAGGGTAAAACATTGGGCTAGCCGCCCCAGGCCTGCCAATTGCTCTCGTTGTCTTTCACCCACCTGGCGACCACATCTTCGATTTTCTGCCCGTCCAGGTCCACATCTACAATCATCTGGCTCATTTCATCATTGGAGATGGTGAAGCCCTTCACGGCCGCATAGGCCCCCGGCCACTTGTCTTTCATGCCGGCCCAAGCCACCTTCCATATGGGGCCACGGGGTTTGCCGCAGTCGTGTGCCATATTCGGGTTAATACCCCAACTGGGATTCTCGTAGCACTCCTGCGTGTACTTCGGAAAATCGACCCACTCGCCCTCATACTTGGCGGGGGCCCAGTGCGGTGTGTAGACCCACAACAGGATCGGGGCTTTACGCTGATAGGCCGATTCGAGTTCCGCAAACAGCGCGCCGTCCGTACCCGCGTGCACCACCTCAAAGTCGAGACCAAGAGCTTCTACCCGCTCATCGTCAAAGCCGCTCCAGGTGACCGGCCCACCCAGGTATCTTCCCTTGGGAGCGGTTTCCGGGGTCGAAAACGCTTCGGCACAATCGTTCAACGCTTTCCAATCGGGGAGTCCGGGACACTTCTCTTTCATGTACAGGGGATACCACCACTCCTCGATGGCCTGCATACCTGTTTCACCCACATTTTCCGTCTTTCCCGTTGCCGTGGAAGCGTCCATCGCGCCGCGTCCGGTTGTCTCCCACATTTCCATTGCAACATGCAAATCCCCCTCTTCGAGGCCGGCGAACTGGGCAATGTAATCCGCCTCGATATACTGGATGTTGTATCCTTTCGCCTTCAGCACCTCACCCATAATCTGGGTGGTGATCAGTTGTCCTGTCCAGTCATGGATGGTCAGTTTTATAGGGTCTTTCGATTCCGCCGCCCCAACACTACCTGGCAGCGCGACGACTACGATAGTCAGGGCTGCGCTCAACGCAGTATGAAATCTCTTCAGCATCTCAACTCCTCCTCTTTAGTTTTTCTCTACGGGATCTGAAAATCCCTGTTTAATGTTCCAGCAGCAAGCTATTTAACCCAAAACGGGAACAATAATCTACATGTAAGTGATATTTATGTGATTTCTCAAACAATCTGCCAACACAGGCTCAGTCAGCCATTCGTAAAATCCCACTCGAGACAGCTTGAGGTCTGCCATACAATTAATCGGAGCAGAACAACTCCATTACTAACGCCTTAAAACTTATTCTTCGTTTTTGCCCTGACGATTTTCAGGATAAACCACTCTAACGGCGCCCAGATTCCAGAATAAAACAGGATCTTTACCGGTAAACCAGCCACCTTGAACATCAAAATAAAACTTGGGCGCTCTTTCGCCATTATCCGGGTCGTCCCAGTGAACATAGGTGCTGGGATAAGTAACTCCATCATTATGTTCTATTCTTAAACTGCCTTGTTCATAATCTTTTTCACCACCGCCGTCTCCCCACAGAACAATTGTTAAGTTGCCTCCAGAGGAAGCGGAAACCGGCTTCCATGTAACATTCCAGGGCGTGGGGGGATACTGTTCCACATTCCTGTCATTCGAAGAGCTTGATTCTTCCCCGGATTCCGGTTCTTCGTTCAGTCCCTGTTCCGACAGCACGTCATCCCAGGTTTGCTGCGTTTGAGTTTCCGCAGGATCTGGCGATTGGGTATCATCATCGGCTGCTGATTCTGTTTCATTATTTACCTCTTCACCATCGTCATCATTTTCTGTGGAGATGGTTCCCGTCGACACTTGCCCGGAAGGACTATTTTTCGCGCCGCCCCCACTGGTAACTTCTGAAATCTGTTCGCAACCCACATTTGTGGTTGCCAAAAATATCAATACGAAAGGTTTGCAGGTATGTACAAAGAATATTTTCATTCAAACGCCCCCGGTTGGAGACGGGAAAATAACTCAATCGAACACCACGATCAAATTATTTTGTTACTTTGATTCAAAGAAAAGTAATCCGAAAAAATTGACTAATGTAAGTCACAGTCTGCACCGAATCTCGTCTTAATACCAAATTAATGCAGTAACATTTATCGTAATACCCTGTCCCCAGATGCCTCCGTAGAGTTGTATGATGATTTGTAACGGACCGGTGTTGTTACAATGTCCGACCTGGGTTCCGGCACGATCATCTTCGAACAAGCGCACAACGTGTACACCACCGCTCGTCATGTCAGCCCTTGAAATCCAGATGGGCCAACACCCGATCTATGAACTCGTCTGCATGCCCCAAATAATCCGCAGGGTCTTTGCATAAAGACCACTCTATCCCTGAGTCGTCGACGTCGCCCAACGCATCCATCAGATGACGCCCCGACCTGCGGGTTTCGGTACATGCCTTTTCGACGAGTTGCCGTGCCCTTTCCCGCCCTGCTATTTCGGACAACTTGAATACGGCCAGTTCCGCCAGCACCAGTCCGTTCGACGCGTCGAGGTTAGTGTGCATTTGATTTTCGTCGACGATCATGTCGCTCACCAGGGTTCCGGCGTGGCCCAGGGCGGCGCTGGTATTGCAAATCATCTGCGGCAGCGTGTTCCATTCCAACTGCCAGCCGTGTGTCGCCCGCTCGTGCTCCGCGATCTGGGCGTGGTGCATGTTGGCCAGCAAGGTAGCGTTCATCCGCGCTGCCGCCACCAGCATCTCACTGGTGATCGGATTGGATTTGTTGGGCATGGTAGACGATGCTCCGGCACCCTGGTCAGCACTCTCCGTCACTTCCCCCACCTCGGACTGGGCGAGCAGAATCATATCCTGCCCGATTTTCCCCAGGCTTCCCGTCAGCAACGTTAACCAGTTAGCGAACTCGGCGAACCCGTCTCTTTGGGTGTGCCAGGGCATCACGGGGGCATACAGATTCAATCGAGCAGCAAGAGCCTCCAATGTTTTTATGCCGCGATCATGAAGTGCCGCCAGGGTCCCGACCGCACCGCCAAACTGCAGTATCAGTAACCTCGGCCTGAGTTCGGATACGCGCTCTCGATGCCTGATCAGCGGCGACAACCAACCCGCTGCCTTGAGCCCGAATGTAGTCGGCAAGGCCTGCTGTGAACGGGTCCGCGCAACCATCAACGTGTGCCGGTATTTACGGGCGACAGCGGCAAGTTCCTGGATCAGTGCGTTCAACTGATTCACTTGGTAATCCAGGGCCTCGCGGATCTGTATGACGTGTGCGGTATCGACTATATCCTGGGATGTTGCGCCGTAGTGGACATAGTCGCAATATTCGGAGCCCACCGCGCGACGTATTTGAGATACCAGCTCAACAACCGGTACGCCCGTGTGGCGGGTCCCCGCGCCCAGGCTTTCCATGTCGGGACGCAGTTCCCCGGCGCCCTGGGCGATTGCCGCCGCGGCTTGCCGCGGAATAATGCCAAGGTCCGCCTGCACCTGGGCCAGTTTCACCTCGATTGCAACCATGGTTTCGATTCGCCGCCGGTCGCTGAACAGATCGACGATAAACCGGTCTGAAAAAAGCGGTCCGTAGACAGCGGAGTCAAACAGTGACACGGACATCAGCTCATGGTTATATGTCGAAAAACACGGTCTCGTTGTCACCCTGCAGGTGTATATCGAAACCATAACGGGTAAGCTGCCGCTCATCGTCGCGTTGCGCGATCAATGTGTGGCGACGCGAGGTTTCGACACCGGTCAGTACCCTGTCCGACTGGTTGGATTCGTGCTCATCTGAAAAATAGACCCGGGTGTAAGCGTGAGACAGGATCCCCCTCAGAAAGACGATCATGTTGATGTGCGGTGCCTGCAGTTCCTCTGCATTGCCTTTCACCCGGCCGGGTTTGATGGTCACGAATGAATACATGCCGTTGTCATCGGTACCACGCCGTCCAAAACCGGTAAATCCCGAGTCCATATCCGGTTTGTCTTCAGGGTGCCGGTAGCGGCCTGCGTAATCGGCTTGCCATATCTCCAGCAGCGCATCCTTGACCGGTTCACCGTTACCGTCGACGACCTGGCCGTGTATGCGGATACGCTCTCCCTCAGTGTTGTCGTTCACCAGGATGCTGGTGGCTATTCCGGCTTTGCCGTATCCCTCCGGTGTCAGTCCGTAGGCGAAATAAGGTCCAATTGTCTGGGACGGGGTCTGTTTCATGTTCCAGGAGCCTGTCCGAGAATAGAAGTCGTAGCGAGGGAAAGCAATTTTGAGTCCATTTTTTCGATTTTGACGAGAATGAGCGGGAAAAGGGGCCAAAAAGGCTTTTCCGCAGTAGGCTCTCTATTCTCGGACAGGCTCCTGATCCATCGGGGTCTCATCGCGGCCCCTCAGAACGATATTGAACTCGTAGCCCAGCGCCCAGTCGGGTTGGGTCAGGTCAAGTGAAAACTTCGCTATCAGCCGGTTTCGTGCGTTCTCATCGGGGGTCGAATTAAATATGGGGTCATATTTGAGCAACGGGTCCCCGGGGAAGTACATCTGTGTCACCAGACGGGTTGCAATACACGGCCCGAATATCGAGAAATGAATATGCGGCGGGCGCCAGGCGTTGGGGTGATTGGCCCATGGATAGGCACCGGGTTTTATCGTGGTCAGGTTATAGCGGCCGTTGTGATCGGTCACACAGCGCCCGGCACCCAGAAAGTTGGGGTCCAAAGGTGCATCATGCTGATCGACCTTGTGGATGTACCGGCCCGCGGCATTGGCCTGCCAGACCTCGATCAAAGTGTTCGCTATGGGCTTGCCGCGATCATCGAGCACCTTCCCGCTAATTAAAACGCGCTCTCCCAGAGCGACACCACTCCTGGCCGCGTTTCCGGTGAGATCGCTGTCCAATGGATCGATATCCCCGTGCCCGTAGATCGGGCCGGTGATTTCAGACAAGGTGTGTTTCAGCGGTACCAGCGGTCGGGTGGGGCCGCGTAATCGTGTGGAGACGTACGCATCGTGCCGATACGACGGGTGTCTCGCCCAATCCCTCGGGGAGTAGTGGCGCTCAGCCAATTGCATGCACCGTTAAGAAATCATCCATGAGGTCAATCAGGGTCCCGGGCTGTTCTATGCTGGGCAGATGTCCCGCCTCCAGGATCAATTCGAATCGCGATCCTGGAATCGATTCGGCCATTGATCGTACCTGGTCCGGTGGGGTGGCTCCATCGTGTTCGCCACATACAACCAGCACGGGCTTGTCTATCAGTGGTGTAGATTGACCAAGGTCAGCGTCACGGATGGCGGCACAGGTCGATGCGTAGCCTTCAGCGGGTGTACGCATCAGCATATTCCGCCAGCCTCCGAATTCGGCCCCGCGCTGTTGCCGGTATGCACTGGAAAACCACCTGTCGAGGACCGAATCGGCAATGCTCCCCAGTCCGCTGCTGCGCACACGGGTTATCCTTTCATTCCACAGTTTGGCAGTTCCGATTTTTGCAGCAGTGTCACACAGGACCAGCGCCGACACCCGTTCGGAATGCCGGGCACAGAACGACTGT
>CAXMTM010000157.1:0-4390 GCA_964196385.1 Arenicellales bacterium | reverse complement strand
GAAGCCAGTCCGGGCGAGGGTACGCCTCAATACCAACGCCATCGCCCAGCGCGGACGCTTCTTTACCAACTTATTGAAGAGTACTCCCCAGTTTTCGAGGCGCGGTGGGCGGCCGAGGGCAGGGTATTGCCGGATTACGTGCGGCGGGAATTTGAGGACTACCTCAAATGCGGTCGTTTAGAACACGGTTTCATTCGCGTGCGCTGCGACACCTGCCATGCCGAGCGCCTGGTGGCGTTCAGTTGCAAACGTCGCGGTTTTTGCCCCAACTGCGGCGCGCGGCGCATGGCAGAAAGTGCCGCATTGCTGGTGGATGGTGTTTTTCCCTGTCAGCCGTTGCGTCAATGGGTGCTGAGTTTCCCGTATCCCTTGCGTTTCCTGTTCGCCAACGCGGTGAGTCGCCGTAAGAAACAACCGGGAAAGCAGACGTTCAAAACGCAAGTATTTTCGTATTTCGTCGGTCGGGTCATGGTCGGTAGACTGTCCTCATGTGAGCTTCCCCGATCGTCTCCTTCGGGCAATATCCGGCCGATTGGGTGTGGTTCTCCAATCGACCGCTTTGTGCTCGACACCGGCCATTCGAGGGCTACAGGGGAGGCCGTTGGACGATCAATGCCCGAGCACAATCCGTACCGGCGGAAGCTTGTCTAGAAAAAAATGCGCTCGGACACCAATCGAACCGAGAATTATTTGATGGGCCGTCTACAACCGATTGATTTTATTCGCCAGCGAAAAAGTATGGGAACTGCTTCCCAAACCTCAAATAAATTGCAAAATGTGATACTTCAATGGCCCGGCACGATCACCATCAAATAACTTGATCAAGAACAGCGTAATTCCCATCAAATATTCTGGTCACTCACAACAGCCAAGTTAGTAGAAAACTGGCAGACACACACAATCATTAGACGGTACAACGATTGCATAAACTACGAAGGGGAGATTCCTAAGGATGTTCTCTGGTGGTCAATGAGAAAAAAAGACCGTGAGAGTGGCCAATCGGTGGCCAGTTTAGAGAAGAAAGTCTCGTAAGTTATTGTTTTTTATGGTGGCCAGGGACAGAATCGAACTGCCGACACGGGGATTTTCAGTCCCCTGCTCTACCGACTGAGCTACCTGGCCATTTGATTTGAAATCCGGCGGGACGGCGAATTAAACGGGATGACCGTCGGTTAGTCAAGCGCTGGCCCTTTTATCTATAACCAATCTGTTTCGAGGGGGTAACTCGACAGAGTCCGGGGGCCTTCCGCGGTGACCAGGACCTGTTCCTCGAGTTTTACGCCTTCGCGTCCGTCTTCGTTTCCGATGTAGGACTCCACGCACAGGGTCATACCTTCTTCAACCATGCCGTCGTAGCCTTTTTCCTTGAAATCCACCCAATGCTTGAGGGACGGATACTCATCCGCCAGCCCGACCCCGTGAATCAGGCTGCCGTAACGGTTAGCCAGGAATTCACCGGGTATCTTCCAGGCCTTTTCCGATGCTTCGCCAAAACTCACGCCGGGCACCAGAAGGGCGCTGTTGTATTCGACCTGTTCCACGGCGTGGGCGTATAGCCGGCGCTGTTCGTCTGACGGCTTATCGTCCCCGCACAGCCAGGAACGGGAAATGTCAGCACAGTATCCATAGGGTCCGATGAGGTCGGTGTCGAAACTGACCAGGTCGCCGGCCTCGATCTTTCGCATCGAACTCTCACGAAACCAGGGGTTGGTACGTGGCCCGGCGGACAACAAACGCGTTTCTATCCACTCGCCGCCCTGGCTGATATTGGTTTCGTGCAGTTTGGCCCACAGCGCATTCTCTGTGATGCCCGGTTGCAGCGCATCACGCATCGCCTGCATACCCAGTTCACAAACGTCTATGGCGTGCTGCATGAGCGCGAGTTCTTCGACGGACTTGATGCAGCGTGCCATTTCCATCACTTCTTCACCACCGTGGAGTGATATGCCTCGTTTCAGCAGCGGTTCGCAACCTTCATAGGACAACCGGTCCACCGCAAGCCTTTTGTTGCCGCCACCGTGTTGGGCGATCAGATCGCTGATCTCGTCGGCAAACTGCTGTGCCCGTTCGGGGCCGCGCGATCCCGCGGTAAAAAAATAGAAGGACTTGTTGACCCGGTATTCATCCACCGTGGGCAATCCTTCCGCGAGATGCGGATAGTTGCCGTAGTCGAACAGTATCACCGGCCCGTCGGTGGCTACGAAGACGCAGCGGGTTTCATAATGTGAACACCAGATCTGCATATTGGTGGCGTCGGTGACGTAACGTGTGTTGATCTGATCGAACAGCAGGGCGCCCGCGTAGTCGCGCTGCCTCAATTGTTCCCGCACCCGCTCCAAACGATAGCGGCGGACCTTGTCGAGATCGGTCGGCGGATCGGTGTACTCCATGGCGCCATGCTGGCGTGGGCGTTGTACAGCCACCCGGGCTGCGCTTAATTTGTTCATGTTGTTGCTCGACGTTTTAGTTTATTCGGCTGGCGGGACATAACCTCCGGGCTTGTCGGAACCTTCACCGAACAGGAATTTCTCCATCTCCGTGGAGATCAATTCCCGTGCTTTGGGGTCCATTGCGTTCAGTCGATATTCGTTGATCATCATGGTCTGGTGCTGAATCCACAGCTGCCACGCTTCTTTGGATATGCTTTCGTATACCCTCTTTCCCAGCTCCCCGGGCCACGGTGGGAAGTCCAGGCCTTCGGCCTCCCGGCCGAGTTTGGCGCAATTGACTGTACGGCTCATCATTTACCTCAATTTTTCCAATAGTCTTTTCACCGGCGCGGCCAATCCGCGAGCATCCGGTTGGTTAAGGTTATACCAGACTGACCCAGGGTTCTCCATTATCCGGGTGTCCGAAATTTCAACTTCGGCGTGCACCGGAGTGATGTCGAGGTGAAAATGCGTAAAGCTGTGACGCAAGACGTCCCACTGATCGCGGGTCCTTATGCTTACTCCGAACCGGTTGGATATGTGCTGTTGAATATCAACGCCGGGCTCGACCTCGGGAAAACTCCACAAACCGCCCCATATTCCGCTCGGTGGTCTTCTCTCCAGCAAAACGCTGTCGCCAAGCTTGACCATGACCATGGAGACCGAGCGCAGCGGTTTTTCACGTTTGGGCGCGGCAGTCGGTAACAGGGGCTGTTCCCGGTGGTACAGGGCCTGGCAGGTGCCGGCTATGGGGCAGGTCGTGCATAACGGCCGTCGCCGCACGCATAACATTGCCCCGAGGTCCATGATCGCTTGTGTATAGTCCGCGGTGCGTTTCTTCGGGGTGTTGTTTTCCGCGAGTTCCCATAGCTTGCGCTCTACTTTTGTTTTACCGGGCCAGCCGTGGACGCGATAGTGACGTGCCAACACCCGTTTTGCGTTGCCGTCGAGGATGGGTTGTGCCTGATCAAATGCAAATGCCAGGATGGCGTTCGCGGTCGACCGGCCGATCCCCGGCAAGCCGCAGGCTGTGCTCGCATCGGCCGGGAATCGTCCATCGTGGTCGCGGCAGATCGTTTGCGCTGCGCGGTGTAGATTGCGCGCACGCGCGTAGTAACCGAGCCCGGTCCACAGGTGGAGCACTTCATCGAGACGGCCGTTCGACAGCGACGCAACGTCGGGAAACCTGTCCATGAATCGTTTGAAATAGGGGATTACCGTACCGACCTGGGTCTGCTGCAGCATGATCTCGGATACCCAGATTTTGTATGGGTCGCGGTCGCCCTGCCAGGGTAGATCCTTCCGGCCGTGTTGGTCATACCAATCCAGCAGGCGCTTGGAGATGTTCGACGACATATTTACCTGAAATGGAGCGGGTGATGGGAATCGAACCCACGCCATCAGCTTGGGAATCAGTTTAATCCGGCAAACCACAACAGACAGTAACAACAAAAACAGTAAGTTAGCACATTCCCGGTGTTGCTGTTGGTTGTATATTTTTGCCACTATTTGCCGGTGAGTGCGCCGAAAGTGCGCCGCGAAAATCCCGACGGTTGTTAATCTAGCATACGCCCGCTCTGTTCGGGACCGTCACTCAGTGCCTCATTTCACCATCCGGCGCCATCACCTCTGTAGTCAGCGCCCGAAGATCACAGAATTTATGCGCGTACTCCACCAGGGCATCATCGATAACCATGCCCCTGTTTTCGGCAATCTCCTGGAGTACCACCAAATGAGTCATAACCGTTCGATCCGGCATGTCTGATATGTCCACCCCGAGCGCCTCCAGCTGCCGCCTGGCCTCATCCACAGCCTTCTGCTGATTGTCGGGAAGGGGGAGGTTCAGATAGTCGTCAAGCGGTTTAGTGTCGTCTTCTGTCATCGTTCTACGACACCGAATATATCCCACGATCCCCACCGTAGTATGCGTCATAGACGTGCTGATATACGGCTTCCACCTT
>CAXMTM010000156.1:0-7830 GCA_964196385.1 Arenicellales bacterium | reverse complement strand
TGCCCATGATAGATTGGAGCGAAATCGATACAGTGTTACTCGATATGGACGGGGTCCTGCTTGATTTGCGCTTTGACAACTGGTTCTGGCGTGAACACGTGCCCGCCCGCTACGCCTCCAGACACGGCCTCAGGCTGGATCAGGCGGAATCAGACGTGTTCCCGAAAATGCGAGCGGTACAGGGGACACTGAACTGGTATTGTGTGGATTACTGGTCCGAGCAACTGGAGCTTGATATCCTGAAGTTAAAATCAAGCTGTGTGCACCGGGTCAGTCTGCGCCCGCGGGTGGTGGATTTCCTCGCTGCCGCCAGGGACGTGACTGCCGGAGTGCACCTTGTCACCAACGCGCCGCGCAGGACCGTTGACATAAAATTCGAGCACACCGGTCTGAGCCGTTATTTCGACGAGATTATCTGTTCCCATGACTACGGTGTCCCCAAGGAAGACCCGTCTTTCTGGTTTGGTGTATTCGAACAGTACGGGTTCGATCCAACACGGACCCTGTTCATTGATGACAACATTGATATACTGCGTACCGCACGCGAGTTTGGAATCGGCCAGGTGCTCGCGGTACACCAGCCCGACTCGGGCCGGCCGGAAAAAGATGTTGCCGGGTTTCCCGGAATTCGCTCCTTTGCCGAGATTATGCCCTGATCCCATGACTTCGAGTAAGCCGGTAATCACCCGTTCACAAATCATCGCCAAAACACGGTTGTTCCAGGTGGAGCAGATCGGGCTTCGCTTCAACAACGGCAATGAGGTAGAGTACGAGCGCCTGCGCAGCCCTGGCCGGGGCGCCGTGCTGGTTATCCCGGTACTGGGCGACACAACGGTATTTCTGATCAGGGAGTATGTTGCCGGCATGGATAGATATGAAATCAGTTTCCCCAAGGGGATCATCGATCCGGGAGAAACACCCGAGCAGGCGGCCGGACGGGAAATAAAAGAGGAAGTCGGGTATGGTGCCAATAAGCTCAGGTTGCTCCGTGAAGTCTCGGTGGCCCCGGGGTACTCGGATTATCGAACCTACATCGTACTGGCTACGGATTTGTACGAGCAAAAACTTCCCGGTGATGAACCCGAGGAGATCGAAGTGGTGCCCTGGCCGGTGAGTGACCTGAGCCTGTTGCTGCAACGGAAAGATTTCGTCGAGGCGCGCAGCATTGCCGCACTGTATCTGCTACAGCACGCGTTGTGAACATTGGGGGGCCCTATGGATATTTCTGATCCCGGACTGCTGGAGGACACTGCTGCAGCAGCGACCGACATTGCGCGCAAAGCGGGGGCACGCATACTGGAAGTCTACCACCGCGGGTTCGACGTCCACACCAAGCAGGATGGATCCCCGGTAACCACCGCGGATCAGGCTGCGCACGATTTGATCATCGCGGAACTCAACAGGCTGGCCCCAGATGTTCCGGTATTGTCGGAAGAATCCCCCCCGGCTGTATTCGACGAACGCCATAGCTGGTCGCGCTACTGGTTGATCGATCCCCTCGATGGCACCAAGGAATTTATCAGCCGCCGCGGTGAATTCACTGTCAACATCGCGCTCATCAACGCACGTCAACCCGTTCTGGGTGTGGTTTATACCCCGGTGCAGGAACTTGCCCACTGGGCGTGGGCGGGCGGTGGAGCATTCCGGCAGGCCGGCACGGAGCAGCCGCAGGCTATCCAGGTCAGGAAATATGATGGTGGTGTCCCCACGGTGGTGGCGAGCCGGTCTCATGGCACGGGAAACCTGGAAAAATTCCTGGCCTCGGTGAAACGGGAATACGGCGGTTACGAACTGATCAGCATGGGCAGCGCGCTGAAAATCTGCATCGTTGCGGAAGGCAGGGCAGATATTTATCCCAGGCTGGGGCCCACCGGTGAATGGGATACAGCCGCCGCCCACTGTGTTCTGGCCGAAGCCGGCGGAAGACTGACAGATCGGGATGGTGACGCGTTGCTATATAACAAGGAATCGATACTCAACCCCTGGATCATGGCCAGCGGCGGCGGCAGTGAGAACTGGTGCCGTCATCTGGACGGCATCGACGGCTAGCGTCCAAAGATCCAGGCGCCGCTGGTTGCCGTGTATCCAGCCCTTGACTCTACCGTACTAATCCATCGAAGATTGTTTCACATCGTTGTCGATAGTGGATTGCCTGTTGACGTCGCCTGCCGAAGATGCCGGCTTCTTGCCAAAATGCTGCCGGAACTGATTTTTTATCCGGCGCCAGGCAAGTTTGAGGTGGGCCAGAGCGCGTTTCGCCCAGGGAAAATCTACCGACAAAAGGATCAGACCCAACGGTATCATCCAGAACCCGAGCACGGGAAGTGCCCCGAGTATGCCACCAAAAACCAGTAGAATACCCAAGGGGATCCGCACCCAGCGCGGATGTGATTTGAGTTGTTTGAACCTGGATTTGATAGACTTGTGCATTGCTTCAACTATACGCGAATTTTACGGGCTAAACGCATGGGAGCCCGCCCGGGAAATGAGAGCCTACAGTGGAAAAGCCCTTTCGGCCCATTTTCCAGCTCATTCTCCTTAAATTATAAATAACTGTTCTCCTCAAATGATCGAAAAAATGGACTCAAAATGGCTTGCCCGCGTTCTCGGACAGGCTCCCTGGGACGCGTGATGCGCTTGAAATTCACCAAAATGCATGGTCTTGGTAACGACTTTGTTGTGATTGACGGTGTCAACCAGTCCCTGCACATTACACCGGAGCGGGCTCGCCGGCTGGCAAACCGGAAGTTTGGCGTAGGATGCGACCAGATTCTGCTGGTCGAGAAACCTGCAAGCGCCGATGTTGATTTCAGCTACAGGATCCTGAACGCGGACGGTGGCGAAGTGGAACAATGTGGAAACGGCGCGCGCTGTTTCGCAATGTTCGTGAGACAACATGGCCTGACGGACAAGGACTCTGTCCGGGTACAGACCAGCGGCGCCCTGATGACACTGAAAACCAGAGGTGGTAACGAAGTCACGGTAGACATGGGCATTCCCGAGTTTGAACCACTACGGATTCCCTTTGTTGCAGATGAGCAAAGTACCAATTACGAGCTTGCCATCAATGGCACTTCGGTGATCATCGCGGCGCTGGCGGTGGGCAACCCGCACGCCGTGCAGCTGGTGGATGACGTCGACAGCGCCCCGGTCGGCAGCCTGGGCCCGCTCATCGAGTCGCACCACAGGTTCCCAAACAGAGTGAACGCGGGGTTCATGCAGGTCGTTGATCGGAATCGGGTAAGGGTGAGAGTATACGAACGCGGCGTAGGGGAAACACTGGCCTGCGGCAGTGGGGCGTGTGCCGCCGTGGTCGCGGGCCGGGAATGGGGTGTGGTGGATGAGGAAGTGACGGTAGAACTGCGCGGCGGCAGTCTGACCATAGAATGGTCGGGGCGGGGCGAGCCGGTTTTGATGACCGGGACCGCGTCCCATGTTTTCAATGGTGAAATCGATCTGGAATAGGCTATGGAAGAAACGACACAACACGACGATGATGCAACAGGCAGCGCAGCAGACGCTGTAATCTCCTATTTGCAAAACCACAAAGACTTCTTTTTGCACCACCCGGAATTGCTTGGCGAGCTCGACATTCCTCACACTGCGGGTGATGGCGCCATATCGCTGATCGAACGACAGGTGTCGGTACTGCGAGAGCGGCACAAAGGAGAACAACAAAGGCTTTATGCCCTGGTACAGACCGCGCGGGAGAACGAGCGGGTCGCTGAGCGGTTGCATCGGATCGCCGTCGAAGTGGTCGCTTTCGATGAGGTGGACGATGCATTGGATACAGTAACCCAACTGGTCAAGGAACTATTCAACGTCGAGTACGTGAGTTTTCGTATCACCAGTCAGATAGGAGATCGCCCGGAGCAGGTCGATTCCAGATCGCCCGAGTTTGCCGATTTGTATCTGCGGGTAAACCGGGGGCGCAGTGTATGTGACAATGCGGTGGAACCTGCATCGAAAGTATTCTTGTTTGGAGAGGATGCCGAAGTCGAATCGGTAGTGTTGATCCCATTGGGCGGGAGCAGGCCTTGCGGTATCCTCGCCCTGGGTTCATCCAGAGAAGACCGCTTCTCGGCAGACCACAGCACTTTCTATCTGGATAGACTGGGCGAGCTGCTTGGCGCCACCATCAGGCGGATTGCCGATGTGACCTGAAATGTCACCGTCGGCGAGACGATTGATCGAACGCTACCTGGAGCACCTGCGGGTTGAGCGCAGACTGTCAACACACACCGGGTCGGGTTACAGGCGCGATCTGGACAGGCTCGCACGGTACTGCCGGAGCGCTGATATACCGGACTGGCAGGGCATCACTCCGCATGGGGCGCGAAGATTCGCAGGCGAACTCAGGAGACAAGGTTTGTCCGCGCGCAGTATCCAGCGGGCACTGTCGGCATCGCGAGGGTTTTATCGTTACCTCCTCAAGCACCGGCAAGTCGGGGTAAACCCGTTTTCCGGGATCACGGCTCCAAAATCCGAAAAACGCTTGCCCGGGGTGCTGACTGTGGACCAGGTAACGCTACTGGTTGCGGCCCAGGGAAAAGAACTGCTGGCAATCAGGGACCGCGCCATGATGGAGTTGTTTTATTCCTCGGGGTTGAGATTATCCGAGTTGGTGGGTCTCGATCTGCCGAAAATCGATCTGCAATCGGGGACTGTCCGCGTCACGGGTAAGGGCAACAAGCAGCGTGAGGTTCCCGTAGGTCGAATGGCGGTTGACGCGATCAGGGACTGGTTACACGTGCGCGGCGACATGGCAAACGCAGATGAACTGGCCCTGTTCGTATCCAACCGTGGAACCAGGATCAGTGTGCGCGCCGTGCAGCAGCGGGTCCGGTATTGGGCCAGAAAGCAGGGTCTGGATACGCGTGTACACCCGCACATGCTGCGTCATAGTTTTGCCACCCATGTGCTGGAGTCCAGCGGGGATTTGCGGGCGGTGCAGGAACTGCTTGGACATGCCAACATCAGCACCACACAGGTCTACACTCATCTGGATTTTCAGCATCTTGCCCGGGTTTACGACAAGGCCCATCCACGGGCTAAAAAGAGGGGTACGGATTGACCGAACAAACCCCGCTGCAGCGACTCAAGCTGGAATTGTCGTTGCAATACTACAAATTGATCAGTCTGTTACACGCGCCCTTTGTGAAAAAACGGACGGAAGATCCCTATCACCAGGTATTTGGCCGGTTTATCGAATTGGGTCGCGTAATCGAGTCTCCCTCAGTGCTGGAAATCGGTTCAAGGAATGTTTCCGGAATCATCCGGCAGGATGTATTTCCTCATCGCGGTAAATATGTCGGTTTCGATGTCCACCCGGGCGAAGGCGTTACAGTAGTTGGAGATTGTCATCGTCTCTCGGAATTTTTACCCGCGGCAGAATTTGATCTGGTCTATACCGTATCGGTTTTCGAGCATTTAATGTTTCCGTGGAAAGCCGTTCTGGAAATAAACAAGGTCATGAAGCCCGGTGGTTATATATTCATCTCGACCCACCCCGCCTGGCCCACCCACGAACTGCCGTGGGATTTCTATAGATATATGGCGGGAGGCTTCCAGGCTCTGTTCAATGAATATACCGGTTTTGAACTGATCGAGGCGGTGGAAGGCCTGCCGTGCCGCGCCTATGCCCTGGTCGACGACGCGCCGGCCAGATCTGTCAGCAAAAATATACTCAATCTGGGCGTTGCGGCCATCGCCCGTAAAACCGGAGACTACCGGGATGATCTGTTGCGGTGGGATATCGATATCGCGGATGTGAGCGATTCCACGTATCCCCGCAAAATGTAGCAACCTGTCGGGCCAGGTTCAGGCATTGGCTTGAAGCTACTGAAAAGTCAGGTATTATACGGCCGCCGCGGCGCGAGGGCCCGCGTGACACAAGTTGGATAACACTTTCTCCCTGTCCGGGCGGGTTGGGAGACTTACACACTACTGAACAAAGGGGAAATTCATGTCCTTCGAGGCTTTGATCCCGACGATCCTGGGTGCGCTCGGTCTGTATGCCGCGTATCGGATTTTCGGTATGGTACTCAAGTATCCGGCCGGCAGCGGTAAAGTTGTTGAAATTGGCGATGCCATCCACAAGGGCGCAATGGTGTTCATGCATCGCGAGTATAAGATCCTGGGAATATTTATCGCCGTGGTGCTGGTGGCGATTCTGCTGTCGCCGCTGGGATGGAATACGGCATTTGCGTTCCTGGTGGGCGCGCTGTGTTCGGGCACCGCCGGTTATATTGGTATGTTCACGGCTACCCAGGCCAATGTGCGTACCACGACAGCGGCGAAGGATGAAGGCGCGGCCACGGCATTGACGGTAGCATTCTTCGGCGGGTCCATCATGGGGTTGTGTGTGGCGTCCATGGGTTTGCTGGGCCTGGGTGTACTCTACCTCCTGTTCGGTGGTGATCCGGAGACCGCCCACGTCATTCATGGCTTCGGTATGGGTGCTTCGTCGGTAGCGCTGTTTTCACGTGTCGGCGGTGGTATTTTTACCAAGAGCGCCGATATCGGCGCCGATCTCGTGGGCAAGCTCGAGGCCGGTATTCCCGAGGACGATCCGCGCAACCCCGGCGTGATCGCGGACAATGTGGGTGACAACGTAGGCGATATCGCGGGCATGGGTTCCGACATTTTTGAGTCGTACTGCGGTGCGATGATCGCCACCATAGCCATCGCCTCAACACTGGGTATGGCCATGCTCGAGAAGTTGGGGGATCGCTCGGCGCTGATGTTCCTGCCCCTGGCCATGGCTTCGGCAGGATTGTTATGTTCCATTGCAGGTATTGCGTTGGTCAAAAAATACAGCGCGAAGTCGCCCGAGGTGGCTCTGCGCATCGGCACCATTGGCGCAACGGTGATATTTATCATAGCTGCGCTGGCGGTAACGGGCTTGAGCGGCATAGCCCTGGCAGTGTGGGGGTCGGTCCTGGTCGGTGCGGTGGGTGGCATTATCATTGGCCTGGTCACGGAGTATTACACCTCCAGCACACCCGTGCGCAAGATCGCCAAGGCCGGTGAAACCGGGCCGGCTACCGTCATTATTGGCGGCCTCGCCGTCGGCATGCAGTCCGTAGTGGTGCCCATGTTGACACTGAGTGCAATCATCCTGATTTCGAGTGAGTTGTCCGGGCTCTACGGTGTCGGTATCGCTGCCGTGGGCATGCTGGCCACGGTGGGCATCACCATGGCTATCGATGCCTACGGGCCCGTCGCCGACAACGCTGGAGGCATCGCGGAAATGGCGGGGATGGGGGAGGACGTGCGTAAGATCACCGACTCCCTCGATGAACTGGGCAACACCACCGCGGCAATTGGCAAGGGTTTTGCCATCGGCGCCGCGGCGCTGGCTGCTCTTGCGATCATTTCGGCTTATATCGAGACCGTATCCCACAACATAGAAGGATTTTCGCTTGAGCTGAGCAACCCGATGGTGTTGATCGGCATGTTCATCGGCGGTATTTTCCCGTTCCTGGTGGGCAGCATGACTATGACCGCCGTTGGTGATGCGGCATTCGACATGATCAAGGAAATCCGGCGTCAGTTCAAAGAGATCCCGGGGCTTCTGGAGGGCAAGGCCGAACCCGACAACGAGCGTTGCGTGGAGATTGCCACCGACGCCGCTTTGAAACGCATGGTTCCGCCGGGAATCCTTGCGGTATCGGCGCCCGTGGTGGTTGGTTTCGTGTTAGGGGCCGAGTCTTTGGGCGGCATGCTTGCCGGGGCCTTGCTGGGCTGCGTCCTGCTGGCGCTCACCATGGCCAATGCCGGTGGCGCATGGGACAACGCCAAGAAGTACGTCGAGAAGGGCAATCATGG
>CAXMTM010000155.1:0-1591 GCA_964196385.1 Arenicellales bacterium | reverse complement strand
AATCTCGGACAGGAAAGCTTCCGACTCCGCATCACCGTGCAGCACGCAGCGTTCGCCGCCCTCCTCATAGTTGATGACGAACTGGACGGCAATGCGGGCGTTGCCCGGCCACTCCGGGTGCGGCGGCTGGGCTCCATAGCCAATCATGTCACGCGAATAATTGTTTATTTCAATCATTTTTTGCTCCGGCCCTGAACCATTCATCTATCAGTGCCCGTTCGTCGTCGGTCATTTTCGTCAAATTTCCGATGGGCATGACCCTGCTGACCACGACTTGCTGGTGGATTTTCCCGGCCTGGGCAACGATGTCGCCGGCATTGCCGAACACCACTCCGGCCGGTGCCGCGGAGAACCCCACCTGGGTGGGTTGCGTTGCGTGGCAGGAAGTGCAACGCGCTTTTATGACCGATGCCACCTGCGCAAAGTCGACGTCACCCGGGATACTCGAAGTCCCCGAATTCATTGCCGGTCCCGGCACAATTGCGGCGGCCACGCCAAGCAGCAGCACAATACTGACTGCCAGCGGAAATGGTGATGGCTTGCCCTTGTGGCGAGCCACGAAATAGACCCTGACCAGGGCACCGGCCACGGACAGGGCGACGAGGATCAGCCAGTTGTAGCGGTGGCCAAACGTCATGGCATAGTGGTTGCTGACCATGACGAACAGCACCGGCAAGGTAAAGAAGGTGTTGTGTACCGAACGTCGTTTAGCGTCCAGCCCGTACTTCGGATCCGGTTCGCGCCCGTCCCGGGTGGCTGCCACCAGTTCTTTCTGACCGGGAATGATCACCATGGCGACGTTGGCGACCATGATGGTGCCGAGCATGGCGCCGAAATGCAGGAACGCCCCGCGCCCGCTGAAGAGATGACACAACACCCAGGCAGCGAGCGAAACGAACACTAACAAGGCCGCTGCCAGCGCATTTTCGTTGTGTCCGAGCGGAGATTTACACATCAGATCATAGGCCAGCCAGCCTGCCACCAGGGTGGCGATGCCGATCAGGACAGCGGTGGGTTTTGCGATGTCGGCAATACTGCTGTCGATGAGATAAATCTCCGCGCTGTACCAGTAAATCAGCACCAGCAGGAAGATGCCGGACAACCAGGTGGAATAGGCCTCCCACTTGAACCAGTGCAGGGTATCCGGTAACGATGGCGGGGAAACCTTGTACTTCTGGGCGTGATAGAAGCCGCCGCCGTGCACCGACCACACCTCACCGCCCACGCCCCGATCGATATCGGCTTGTTGCCGCGGCGTCTCCAGGTGGTTGTCGAGCCAGACGAAGTAAAACGATGCACCGATCCACGCCACACCCGTCACCAGGTGCACCCAGCGGCCCACCAGATTCAACCAGTCAACGATATAGGCTTCCATCGGGCCCTATAAAGGAGAGGATATGATCGCTATTTCGGCAATTTCCCTTCCACCCCCTCGACATACCATTCCATTTTTGACAGGTCGGCATCGCTCAGCGCTGAACCTGCCGCTACGACTTCCTCGCCATCCTGGTTTTTGATCGGTCCCTGGAACGGATGCAACGAACCGTTGGCGATTTCCTTCTTTTTCCCCATCACCAGATTGACGGTATCC
>CAXMTM010000154.1:0-4384 GCA_964196385.1 Arenicellales bacterium | reverse complement strand
AACGCCCGTTTGTCGGGCTTGCCGCTGCTGAGTTTGGGGATGGTGTCGATTTGTACAAAATAGCCGGGCACCATGTATGACGGCAGCAGTTCGCGCAAGCGACGCCGGATCAAGGGCACGGGCGGTGGTGGTGACAGTTCGGTCACGATGTAGGCGACCAGCAGGGTGTCGGAATAAGCGCATTGCCCGGATCCGCTCACGACGGAGATCACTGCCTCGTCGATGTCTTCGATCGACCTCAGCGCGGTTTCGACTTCAACGGGTTCAACCCTGAAGCCATTGACTTTGATTTGGTCGTCGTTACGCCCGAGAACGAACAGTGTGCCCGAGACATCAAAATACCCCGTGTCTCCGGTCCTGAACCATCTGCGGCCTGGTATTTCCGGGTCGGTTGAAAATTTTTGTGAGTTCAGTTGCGGCTGTCTCCAGTAGCCCTCGAATAGTGCGTCGCTGCCGACGGTGATTTCTCCCTCACAATTGTTCCCCACCGGCAAGCCGTGCTCGCCGACGATGCGAACTTCAATGTTGCCAAATACCTTCCCGGCGGGGATCGCCGGCAAGTCATGCACCCTGGAAACCTGCGTCGTCCAACTGGCCACCGCAACCTCTGTGCAGCCGTACCAGTTGAGGATGCGACAGTACTCGGGGAACACCCTGGCCGCCTGCACTACGTCGTCACGGCTCAACGGTTCACCGCTTAGTCGAAGCAGTCGCACTTCGAGGTTTTGTTCAGTCTGCTGCAGTTCTGCCGCTATGCAGCGCAGCGCGGTGGGCACGGTGGGTACGATACTGATCCGCTTGTCCATCAACCACTGCCCAATTCCGGCGAATCCGGCCCGGCCGAGGTCCCGTGCATAAGTGCTTGCCCCGGTGAGCAGCGCGGCGAGTGAATCGATCCCGCGTGAACGGTGCAAACCGGCTACGCGATCACTGTGTTGGAGATTGGTTCGAACCGTATAGCTGGCGGTAAAATTGAGTACGCTGCGGTGAGTGTGGACCACGCCTTTGGGTCGGCCGGTCGATCCCGATGTATAGGCGATCCAGACCGGGTCCTGTGGCGATGGGCGGTGTTGCGGAGGGGCATGGTTGCCAAGGCTACCCGGGTCGCAGTTGATGACAGGCACGCTGCCGCCCGCAAGTTTTTCGGCCAGCTTGAGTTCCGGTGATGTCGCCAGTATCAAGTCGACATCGGCATCTGCCAGAATAGCTTTCTGGTAAGCCGATGGGTGGTGAGGGCTGAGGTACATGGTTACACCACCGCTTTTGATCAAGCCCAGCAGAGCGGCTGTGGAAGCCAGTTCGCACCCAATCAACATGCACACTCGCTGTTCCCGCGCAGCAGTTGTGGTTGCGGCGATTTCCCCGGCTATGCCGTTGGCCCAGCGCTGTAATTCCGTGAAGGTCAGCGAGGATGCGGCGTTTTGAACAGCGACCTTATCCGGGAACGCCCCTGCTGCTGCATCGAACAATACATCGATAGTCGCATCTTGGGGCCACCCCGGCCCGGTTAGCGGCATTTCGACCCCGGGCTCATCATAAGATTCGTGCTTCAGTTTGCCTGCGCAGAAATCCACCTGAACCTGCATGTGGGGCCGCGGTTGGCGGGTCGGCGGTTATGTTGTACCGGAAGTGGGCGATTTCATTCTCTTTCACGGTGTACTCGATCGGGTCGTGCCTGCTGAGCGTTTTAAGACTTACCCTGATTGTACTGTTTTTCAAACCAAAATCGGCGCGGGGCACATCTCCTATGGCAGGAGCGGCGCCGACGCCGCGATTTACAAGGAGAACGATGGCCCCCGGTTGCTCAGCGGAGCAATTCGGGGGCGCCGCTCAGCGGACTCCTAGTAAGCGGATGACTCGTCTGCGTATTCAAGGCCGACCTTCGCGGCCTGTTCGCGAACCGCGCTGTAGATTTTTTCGTCCAGCGATTCTTTCGCACCGCCTGTACTATCGATTTCCTTCTTGATGAAGGCCGAGCGTTTATCGGTGAGTTCCCGTATTTCACGCTGCAATTCGTCACGCCGTTTCGCCGTGTCATCGATGATCTTCTTTTGTTCCGCGGGTGACCTGGCCTGCAATGCGCCGGGTAATTGGTCGGCATCGATCGTGGACAGGTCCGCACGGCCGGCGAGCACATCCTGGACCAGTTCACCGTCGCCCAGAAGGTTGGCTCTACCGCTCGCTGTTGCGTTGAATACGGCGCGGCGGGCGCGGGATGCCAGCGAAGAAGATGCGTGCAGCTTATCCGTTGCTTTCATTTTCCGCTCCTGCACTGCCCGTTCTTCTTCCGTGCCATAGTACAAACGAGTGTCATCCAGTTTTCTGGATATGGCGGCCAGCAGGCCGTCGTAAGGCGTCGCTATGGCAACCGCGCTACCGGCCTGACCTACCTGAAAGTAACGGCCGCCACCCAGTTGGGCAATCTGCTGCCATTGTGCTGCAGTGCCGGCATTGTCGCCGCACTGGATGGCGTTGACCACGATACCCATGCTGTCGGCGTTGCTCAGGGTTCTGTAATATTTTACGTCGTCCACGTAGTCCATGTGCGGAGGTGCATCGCCGACCAGGAATACAACCCTGTAAGTGTCGTTGTCCTGGCTCCAGGACACCTTGTGGATGGCATCGTACAGCGCCTGGTTCACGCTTTCCGGCCCGTCCCCGCCGCCAACGGCATGAAAATCCATAAGCGTTGCGTACATGGTGTCCAGGTCCGGGGATAAATCGACCACCCGGGTAATATACGCATCCCCCCGGTCCCGAAATGCTACCAGCCCCATACGGATTTCCGGTGCTTGCTGCGACGAGGCCAGGGTAGTGGCGATGGACCAGATCTTCTCCTTGGCGGCCTCGATCAAGCCGCCCATGCTGCTGGTGGTGTCCAGTACGAATACGACTTCTATCCGCGCCGCCTCATTTGACTGGGGCGATGCCTGGGTGATGGTGACGGGTGTCTGTATCGATGTTGTAGCATTGCCCTGATCAAACGGGTACAACACGATGAGTCCCGCGGTGGCGGCAAACAGTGCCGCGGCGATAATTTTCGATTTCATTTCAGTTGTCCTCATTAGCTTGAATGGATGGATGAGAATTTGCGCAAAGCGGCTTCGGCCGCGCGGTGCGCGTTTTCGAATCGGTCCTCACCGATTTCTTGCCCCATGCTTCGGGATCGCTGTGTGTTGACAGCGGCGGGTACGGCGACGAACAGAGCCTGGGTCAGAAAAAAACACCAGATGCTCAGAAACAGGCTTTGGGTTTGCAGACCGGCCCAGAGCGCCGCGGCCATACTCAGTCCACTGATGCCAAGATCCGCCAGCGAGCCCGTTGCGCTGGAGTGGAAGTACAGTGAGCGAATAATCCAGATCATGCCGGCGTGAAACACGACATAGAGCGGAACAGAGGGTGTAAAAAGCCAGGCGGCGGCCGCCGCGATGATCCACAGTGTCAGTACCGCGATTCTGCCGGAGCGTTCACTGCTGCGGCTCAGCAGATAGAGCACGTAGCACAGAGCGATGCCGGTTATAACCACGCGCAGTACCGCACCAGCGGAGAAGAACGAGGCCAGGGTGGTAAACACCACGCCACCGGCGATGCTTGCCAGCATCGCTACCCACACACCTTCAAAAAAAGTGGGGCGTTTCATGGCAGGTTCCTCCGTGTTTTTTCTCGAAGGAAAGCCACTTCCACGTCTTCGTCGCGGATCGTCACCGGGGAATCCGGCCAGGGTTTATCGCAACCCGAACCAGCGTTTTCTTCGGCAAACAATTCAGCCTTTTGCCGCATGGCGGTAAGACGCAGGTGATTCTGCTTGAGCCTGGCGGCGATTTGGTCGAGGCTGCTTTGCATAGTCTCGTGCTTGCGTGATAACACCATGTGCAACTGCTGCGCCTCCAGTTTGCGCCTGATCAGGCCACGGGCCAGTTCATCCTTGCCTGAGTCGAAGCAGAGGTCCATTTCCTCGTCGATCTGGTGCAGCGACCGGTCGAGTTCAGTCCCCCGCGTTTTGATGCGCGCGAGTTCGTGCCGGATGACCTTGCTGCGTTGCTCATCTCGCGTTATGTCCTCCTCCATTTCCCGTACCGCCTGCTTGAGCAGGATGTCGGGTTCCTCGATTCTGTCCATTACGGCGTGCAGATCCGCCTGAAACAATCGGGTGAAGCGGGTGATCAATGCCATGGTCGGCCTCCTGTTGTGGATTGTTGAGGTTGCCAGTCTAGGCTGGGGCCGGGCGCGGCGGCAGGCCGGGTTTGGTAAAACCTGCGCTCGGGAATTTACAAATAATTTACGTGCCGACGATGAAGTGACCTGCTAATCTTGGCACACCATGCCGCACAAATTCCGCATCCTTGTGGTCGAAGATGAAGACGCAATCCGTACCGGGTTGGTC
>CAXMTM010000153.1:0-2118 GCA_964196385.1 Arenicellales bacterium | reverse complement strand
GACGTTGGCGGCTTGCAGGTTTTCGCCAAAGACAAGTGGAGGGATGTTCCGCCCCTGGCGGGTGCATTTGTGATCAATACGGCGGACATGATGCAGGTCTGGTCCAATGACCATTACCACGCGCCACTGCACCGCGTATTGCCGATTAGCGGAAGGCCGAGGTACAGCATCCCGTTCTTCTTCAACCCATCATATGAGCACAACTGCGCACCACTGGAAGTGCTGGCGCAAACAGAGGGCGCACACTACAGGCCCATAAACTGGGGGGAATTCCGGCAACTGCGAACGGACGGCGATTACTCGGACTATGGCAAGGAAGTACAACTGGACGAGTACCGGTTGCCATGATCATGGTATATCGTGCCCGATAACTCCAATGTCGATTCCGTCTGGAATCTGACCGCGCCGGCGGCTGACCCGTACCCGCGTCTGCAGGGCAAGGACCGGGCTGAGGTGGTGGTTATAGGTGGAGGTTTTTGTGGGTTGTCCGCGGCGCTGCACCTGGCGGAGGCGGGCCGCACGGTTGCACTGCTCGACTGTCACCAACCGGGGTGGGGTGCTTCCGGGCGAAACGGCGGTCAGGTCATCCCGGGGCTGAAACTCGACCCGGAGCAACTGGTAAAACATCTGGGCGCTGCAAACGGCGAAGCGCTGGCCAGTCTGACCGGCGCCGCACCGGATCTGGTATTCGATATAGTCGAACGTTATTCCCTGCAGTGTAACCCGCGACGTACGGGATGGGTCCAGCTGGCGGCAGGCCCTAACGGTCTGCGGCAAATAAACGAGCGGGTCAGGCAGTGGCGGTCGAGAGGGGTGGACATAGACAGCCTCGATCGAAGCCAGGTTCAAACTCTGACCGGCGCCAGTACCTATTGCGGCGGCTTGATCGATCGACGAGGCGGTAACCTGAACCCGTTGGCTTATGCCCGCGGCATCGCGGCGGCCGTGACCAGTCACAATGCCCGGATCTACAGCCACAGCAAAGTTGTTTCCATGAAACAGATAAAAGGCAAGTGGGTGGTCGAGACCGACCACGGGCAGATGACGTCCACCCGGCTCTTGCTGTGCACCAACGCTTACACCGACACAATCTGGCCCGGCCTTGCAAAATCGATCATACCTTTCGTCAGCGGGGCCGTTGCCACCGAACCGCTCCCGGAAGCCCTGCGCGCATCGATACTTAACGGGGGTCAGGCAGCATCGGACAGTTACCGTTTGTTGTCGTGGTTCGGACTGGACCCGGAAGGCCGGTTGATATTCGGGGGGCGGACGGGAACATGGAAAGAAACAAACAATCAATCGGACTATCGAAACAGAATCCGGCGCATGTACGAGGTATTCCCGCAGGTCAGGGACTTGCCCGTTGAGTGTTACTGGTCGGGAATGGTGGCCCTGACCACGGATTCTCTGCCGCATATCCACAAACTGGCGGCCAACCTGTACACAGGCCTGGGATTCAACGGCCGGGGCGTGGCCTTGGCTACGCTGATGGGCAAGATGCTGGCGCAGCAATTCGCAGAGCAAGGCGGTGATGCTGTTTTACCGCCATCACCACTGAAACCCATCCCTTTTCATTCCTTTCGCAAACCGGCGGTCCAGTCGGCGGTGGCCTGGAAAAAAGCCCTGGACCGGCTCAAGCCGTAGATCATTCCATTAAGAGATATTTATGGCCGAGGAAATTGAAACCGGTCGTCACACTGACGACTCAAAACAAAACGAACCAGTAGTTGACCCAGATCCCAGGCCAGCGGCCGGCGGTGGTGATCCGCTCCGAAAATGGACGGTTGTCGTCCTGGCGGTCTGCGGTTTGCTGCTGGTCTGGCACCTCGTGCTTATTGACGGTTTTGTAACAAAGGCACCGAATGGTCCCTGCGTGATCGTCTCGTCACACGGTGAGATGCGGGCCAAGAGGGTATAACCTCCAAGTCGATGTGTGTTATTTTTGAAGGGCTATGAAGTTTGCAAACATCAACGGTCTAACCATCCATTATTCTGACAACGAGCAGCGGGACAAGCCGGTCCTCGTTTTCGTTAACTCACTCGGTACTGATTTCAGGATCTGGGACCAGGTTGCGGCCGGTTTCGGGCGGCGTTTCAGGATCATTTGTTACGACAAGC
>CAXMTM010000152.1:0-7732 GCA_964196385.1 Arenicellales bacterium | reverse complement strand
AATACACTGGTAAATACCCAAACCCTGGCAGAACATCTGGATGACCCGGACTGGGTGGTCTTCGACTGCCGATTTTCACTGCAATCACCCGATGAAGGCCGTAACAAATACCATAGCGCCCATATTCCGGGTGCGCACTACGCAGACCTGGGTCGGGACCTGGCCGGCCCGAAGCAGGCCCACACCGGCCGGCATCCGCTACCCGACACCGAAATATTTACCACGTGGTTGAGTAACAAGGGTGTTGCCCGGGACAGCCAGGTTGTCGTTTACGACGATATGGGCGGCGTGGTCGCGGCTCGATTGTGGTGGATGCTGAGAATGCTTGGGCACCGCAGCGTAGCTGTTCTGGACGGTGGATGGCCTGCGTGGACGGGGAGTGGTCACGCGGTGGCCACCGATGAACCTCTGTCCGTCCCTGGAAATTTCAGTGCGGTGCCGCAACCGGAATTGTGGGTTTCCACGAACGACGTAGAGCAGTTGACAGTCGATGCGCGCACGGTGATCGTAGATGCCAGGACAGGCCCGCGTTTCAAAGGAGAGCATGAGCCCATTGATCCGGTAGCCGGGCACATACCAGGGGCGGTGAACCACCCGTGCAACGACAATCTGGATGATCGGGGTTTCTTCCTTGCTCCAGAACAGCTCCGGCAGAATTTTCAGGAGTTGTTCGAAGACAAGGATGCTGCGGATGTCGTAAACATGTGTGGCTCGGGTGTAACCGCGTGCCACAACATTCTCGCCATGGAGATTGCCGGTTGGAGCGGAACCCGGTTGTACGTGGGTTCGTGGAGTGAGTGGATCGCGGACCCGCGGCGGGCCGTCGAGACTTCGGTGCAACAATCGTTGTGATTCCTGCCCGTGAAAACTTTGATTTGTGCCCCGGGGCTTTGTCCTGGCACATACCATCCCGGAGCGTCAAATCATCGATCAGGGAACTCAGGAAATCCGTTCTGAAAAGGGCGTTCGGTCACAAAAAAAAGGGTTCTGTAGAACTCAGGGGGGCAGTTAAATTTCTTTTCGATCAGCGCGACAATCTGATCGGGGATATGCTGGTCAACACCATTGCATTCCGGGCAATCAAGAACAAATACCCGGCCTGGCAGGTACATGTACTGGCCGGCCCGGACAATAGCGAGGTGGTGCGTGACAATCCTTGCGTGGACAAAGTGCATGTCGAGTCGGGTACGCTATCCAACCTGAAACGGCTGCGGCGTGAGAAGTTCGATATCTATTACTTCCACAAGAATCGGTTGCGGCTGCAGGATTTCCTGCTTTTGAAATACGCCGGCGCGCAGCTAAACATCGGCCGTAACAAGGAAGAGTACAGGTTGTTCGATCATTCTCTCGAAGATCCTGGCGGCACCGAACGGGACCGCTATCTTGGATTCCTTCGTTTTTTCGCAATCGACGGGACGAAGTATGCTTACGAGTTTCCGCTTGGCGACGAAGAACTGGCCAATGCACGGTCCTATCTGTCCACGCTGCCAGGCCAGAACACGATCGTTTTCAATCGCTACGGCAGCCCTAACGGTAAATTGTTCAGCAAAGACATGTCCTGCAAGTTGATCGCTGAAATCAACCTGCTTTACCCCGACGCCAGGATCATTATGCTTTGCCCGCCCGTACACCGGGAGCCGACCCTGGAGATTAAGCGGGAACTCGGATATTCGAATGTGTATGCGGCTACCCATATCGAAACAATCCGGGATTCGGCAGCGATCATCCGTGAGTCGGACAGCGTGGTCACACCGGATACCTCCATCGTCCATATCGCGTGCGCTTACGACAAGCCGATGGTATGCGTATACCGGGATCAAGATGAACTGGCGCTGTGGCGGCCCTTTTCGAACAAAGCGGAATGTCTCCTGCCCATATTTCCCAGCCGGGACGTCAATGATGTGGACATGAACGCTTTCAGACGGGCTCTTGCAAGAACGCGCAGCCTGTATGGAGGCTAGTCCAATCAAAAGACACGGGCTTCGGATACTGGTTTCCGTATTCGCTTCGGTGGTTATACTGTGGATCCTGTTTAAACTGGTCAGTGATGAATCGAATCCGATTGGGATCACCGATCTGACCAGGATTTATACAGAAATCCCGATCACCATGTTGCTGGTTTTCCTGGGCATCCATCTTGTCGGCGTGGTGGTACGGACCATAAGGTTTCGGGTGCTCATCCGGGCGGCAAAAAGCGAGACGGTTCCCGGATTCGTGCCCCTGGCACTGGTCACGCTGGTCCGCAATATGACGGTGGACATGTTACCCTCGCGGGCAGGCGAACTGTTTTATGTAGGGCTGTTGAACCGCGGTCTTGGGGTGCGCCTCGATTCGTGTTTCTCCTCCCTGGCTGTCAGTATCTGGTTCGATGTAATGGTCATCATCCCGTTGGTCGGGGCGCTGATTCTGTATCCGGCACTTGATGCAACTGTTCAGAAAAATCTGCTGGTGCTGATTGTCTTGCTGGTGTTTGTTTGTGTTATCGGTATTCTGATTCTCTATCCGGGACTCGGCCTCGCCGCCAAATGGCTGGATCGATTTGCAGACAGCGATTCCAGGCCGCTCCAAAAACTGAACACCTTTGTTTCCCAATTTTCGGAAAGCGTTAAAGTTTCTTTGGGCTGGCAAACGGTCCTGAAGACGTTTTTTCTTACCGTCGGGGTGCGTTTTTGCAAGTACTCCAGCATCGTAATTCTGTTTTCCGCCATTGCCCGTGCCGGTTTTCCGGAACTGGCGGACGCCGATCCGGCTTCCATAGTGATTGCACTGCTGGCCTCTGAAGCGGGGGCCAGCCTGCCCATTCCCACCTTCATGAGTTTCGGGACCTATGAAGCCGGTGGGCTGATTGTGTTTTCGATGCTTGGTATGCCGGTGGCTGTGGCTGGGCTGGCGCTGTTTGCGATACACCTGGTCACCCAGGCGGTGGATTACACCCTTGGCGGTATTTCATTGATCGTGTTTCTGGCAATCACGGGTATCGGTCCGTCCCGCATCAGGCAACTGGATGAGGTCGGAGGATCGAAATGAAAAGCCGTCCAATACGGGTCACCAGGTGGTCCTGTTGGCCACTAAATGTAACGCCTTATCCGTGCATGGTATTGCTGAGTTATATTATTTTCCAGCTGCCATCGGCTTGCCGGCACGCTGTACCGTAGCCATTTTGTGTCTTCCCACCGATCATGATGGTGGAAGTGAATTCCCGGCACGGGGTGCCATCCGTAGTAATAGAGGTTTTCGTAGGAAATGAGGAGCCACTGTACCCGGTGTTCGGGTTCTGCCATGCAGAGGTAGTTCCATCGGGGTTGAGTTCTAACGAATATTGCAGATTCTGGGCGGCCATCATTCGGTCCTTCTCGTCCATTTGTGCGCCGACATAGTCTCCAGCCACGGCGCCAAAAATTGCACCAAGGGCTATGGCGAGTTCCTTGTTTTGGTGGCCCTTGCCAAGACCATAACCCAGGGCTGCTCCCAACACAGCTCCCATGCCCGCGCCGGTTTGCTGCTTGCTTGGGGCGGTAGTGCAGCCGCCCAGCAATAGGGACAGGTTAACCAGCGCAATAGCTATGCTTGTTTTCTTCATCATGGTGTTCCCGCAGTTGTAGAGTCCGCGCTGCTCGATATACTTCACCCAATCGCGGTTCGTTGTCCAGTTTGATTAGTATAGAAACGGTGGGATCCTGTTCAGGTTGACATGGATCAGAAAATCAGGGAAAAATTAAACAGCTAACCCCACTTTGGCGGGGGTGGGTCAGGGTCCGATGCCCTCGCCGGGTTTCTTGTATTCGTCACGTGGCGGAGCGAAGAAATCGAGGACGACAGCGCTCTCTTTACCGGTGCGCACACCGTGCTCAACACCGCCCGGTGTGCGCCAGAAATCGCCGACCTTCATGTTCACCTCCTGGCCGCCCTGAATGCGGACAAGTGCGCCTTCGAGCAACACCCCCCATTGTTCCTGGGGATGGCTGTGCAGCGTACCGGTCGAATGGGGCGCTATGCGTGCGATGGAAAGCATCGCCTGATCACCGGGAAAGATGCGGGTGGTAAGTCCCTCACCGAGTTTGCGGGCGATGCCCTGGGCCTGGTCGTCCATATTGAAGACCCAGTCCGGATGTTCCGTTGACACGATTGTCTCTCCTCTGCTCGTCATTGAAGTTCAAGTTTAACGCTTTTAGCAGGGATCCGGCTCCGGTATCTTACCGATGAACCTGGCGCCGATGAAGTCGGCGTCTAACACCCGGATACACATTTACCGTTACCGTCGAACTCCATGGTGCGTCCGCTCAAGGGAAGATGGGTGGGTACCTTCGTGGCCGCAATAAATGTATCCGTCCTGGTGCCGGAGATGACCTTGCCATTTTTGGTTGCAATTTCATTCGCGTGGGACGGAATCACCGCGTTCGGCTTGACCAGTTCGTTGATGACAAAAGCGGCTTCAGTCGGCCCGGTGGTAAATGTATCGCCGATATTAATTACCGCGAGTTTAGCTTGGTAATGCCTGCGAACAACAACGTCCTGTTCGGCCGTTATGCCGGTGTCGCCTGACAGGTAGACGACTAAGCCGTTGGAAAATATCAGTACATAACCAGTCGCAGGGCCCGCGGAAATCTCGAGGCCCGCGGACTTCAACATATCGCCAAGCTCGCCCCCTATAAAGGCGGCATTGACGCCGTTGGTATGGACAGCGGGGACCGTCGTGATGGTAACGCCTCCGATCTTGCGCGAGGCACCGAAACGAGCCAATTGGGAAGCCTCTGGGTCGCCACCGAGGGACTTGAGTTTAGCGGCGAAGAAACGAGGCATATTACTTCCGGTAACGATCTTTGCTTTGCTGGCGAGCACAATATTTACCGCGTTCGTATTCGGCGCCGCTTTCACTGTGAAAGCGGGCTTCCCGCACTCACCGGCGTTGACTTCCGCTATGTGCTGGTCGCCGACATGGTCGCCATGCATATGGCTGATCAGGGCCACATCGATCTTACCAAGACGGGGATCCTCAGCGCCGGCTACCGTGCGGCCGGGGTCATATAGAAGTCGGGTGCCGTCCGGGTCTTCTAAAACCATTGCACGGTCAAACTTGCAGAATTCGCCATCGTGGCTTCCCAACGGGGTGATTTTTACAGTATCGGCCAGGGCAGGATAGGCTATCCCGGCAAAACTCAAAACAAAGGCAAAGGCCAGGGTCATACGCATCGATTTCATCAATTGTCTCCTTTTCTCATTCTCAATCACAGGCAACCAGGCATCCTGGAACCTGTTGCGGAACTCAGCTCACAGCTTCACCGCGGGCAGGATAGTTCCTGGAGATAATGAAGTCTAACGCCTTAAGAATTTCGTCAAATCCAGGTCGTGCAAAAGGCATCGTCTGCACCGTCGAGAAATACAAAGTGCGATCGGCCCGCACCAGAAACAATCCCGGTTCAAAGAACAATTCCGGCTCATCAACCCCAACTGAAGTACTTCCTATCCCACTGGAGACGAAAAGCCCCCACCGGCGTCCCTGCTCGATGCTCATACCATAACCTAGCGTAAGCTGCTTGATTTTCCACCCCTCCCTGGCCGCCTGAGCGCGAGTGTGATCATCGTTGCTAATCGCAATCACATCGACCCCGCGCTGGGAAAACTCAGCTAACTTGCGATCCAGGTCGCGCAGGTAGGGGCCGCAAATCGGACAGTGCCAACCCCGGTAGAACACAATCAGCGTGAAATTTTCAGTTTTTCGTTCTGCCAGTTGCCAGACACCATCGTCTAATGTGTCTATTTCCAACTCTGGAACGGGTTGGCGTGGAATCAATGTCGACATATAAGGTCTCCGAAAAGGTCTCTGAAAATTGCCCTGTTTTGACAGACACGGGCAAGAAGCTAATTATTCCCGATTAAACGTGAAGTCTGCTTTAACAATACAAGCCCAGAACCGCCGCAGCGGCGCATTCCCGGGCCTCTGAGGAATTATACATCAGGGCAATACTTCCACCGATGGCAACGATCGAAAATATCGCGCCCAACACCTTGCGGCCGCCACCGGATTCACCGTCCTTTGTTTCGTCCGCTTTGAATATGGGAATTCGCGCGTACTGAGACCGGGAAACCTGGTAGCTCTGCCGGCCATCCGTATAGTGATCGCCCAGGTCAGCATGACTATTGCCGTGAAGATTGGATACAATGGACATTGCGACATGTTCTTGGCACAGTGGTAAAGAGGAGTCGCCGGTTCGGGGATCGTCTACTCTTTCAAATATTGCCGTGATCCGGTTAATTGCGTACTGATTATTATTGAGTGAAATTATGCAAGCGGTGGTTGTCAGCGATCTGCATATTGGCACGCCTTTCTTTCGAAAGGAGGCATTTATGCAGTTTGTCGAATCTCTCGATGATCGGACCACAGTCATCATGAATGGCGATATCGTAGACAATCCCCAACAGTGCCTCGAACCCCAGGATCAGGCCGTACTTGATTTCCTGGTAGCACAATCCTTTCAACGCCATGTCATCTGGATATACGGCAACCATGATGAGGATTTTCAAATGGTGGATTCGGGCGAAATCGAGTTCCGGCGAAGCCTGGATCTGGGCACGCGGCTTATGGTTGTTCATGGCGATGATTTCGACACTGTCATGCCGAACAACCGCTGGTTCCTCCGGTTGTTCAAGTATTGCCACCTTATACGGTTGCGTATGGGTGCAGATCCCGTGCACGTCGCAGAACTGGCCAAGCGTTGGTCGCCCCTTCTCTATAAGGTGCTGACAAATCAGGTAAAGAAAAATGCGGTGGACTGCGCGCTGGAGAGAGGTTTCGATGCGATTACCTGCGGCCACACCCACTATGTCGAAGACTCGATTTGTAAAGGGGTGCGCTACATCAATACCGGCAGTTGGACCGAGGAACCACTTCACTATATTTCGATATGTCCGGACAGCGTCCGTCTCACTAATTACGTCCCCCAGGTGCCGAATGATGTCTGTTCTGCAGCCCCCGTTACACCCAATCACGATGGATTCGACCGCGCGGCGCTGTGACCGTTGTAGACAGGTAAACGGAAGATCAGTTTTTGCATGGGTTGTCCGATTTCGACGGCACGTGATCTTCTTGATAGGTCCAGTCCGGCCATTCTCCACTGGTTCCTGTTAAGATATGATGCATATCCATCTGTCTAAATCCGGAGGAAAATTTAATGATGAGACTTGCAAGTATTTTTTCGTTAGTGATGGCGTCGATTTTGACCATCTCAGGCGCTTTTGCCGCTGTGCAGTCAAAACCCGTCTCCTATCAGGACGGTGAGACCCAGTTAACCGGACATATTTTTTGGGATGATTCGATCGAAGGCAAGCGCCCCGGTGTTTTGGTCGTACACGAATGGTGGGGGCTCAATGAATACGCTAAAGAGCGGGCAGCGATGCTCGCTGAGATGGGCTAGTGGCTTTCGCGGTTGATATGTATGGTGATGACAAGGTGACGACGCACCCCGCGCAGGCTGGCGAGTGGTCGAGTGCGACAACGGCGAACCTGGAAAACTGGCGACAGCGCGCCCTGAGGGGGTTCGAACAACTGAGTGCGAACCCACTCACCGACAGCGATCGGATCGCGGCAGTGGGTTACTGTTTTGGAGGCGCCACCGTAATGCAACTCGCCTACACGGGGGCTGATCTTAAAGGTGTAGTCAGCTTCCACGGCTCACTCCCGTTGCCGAATGGTAACGAGGCGACCAAGATCAAAGGTAAGGTATTGATCGAGCAT
>CAXMTM010000151.1:0-5464 GCA_964196385.1 Arenicellales bacterium | reverse complement strand
GCCCGGCCAGGTGGTGGGGCGTCTCGCCTATGAACCGCTGACCGAAATGCCGGACAAGGTTTACGGCCAGGATCTGAAGTCCAGCTATCAGCAACAAGGGTTGAAACTAAGCAAGCACTTCAAGCTTCCCTGACCCGCGCGGCCCGACGTTTCGGCTGTTCCCTCCGTCGAACGTGGCCTTGCAAAATTCGCCCCGGCTCGTGGACAGATTCACGTTGATTCGCCGGCTCGGCGAAGGCGCTACCAAGGAAGTCTTTCTGGCAAGGGACGAAATCCTGCAGCGAGAGGTCGCGCTTTGTAAATTAAAACCCCACATTCTCTCCGGCGGATACTTGGAGCAGTGGAGTATAGTGACTTTCATAGACGCCTTCTGATTACAATTTCAACAATTAATGAGTGGTTTGATTTACTACTTTGAGGCCCTCCTTGTTAAGGGGCCACCCAGAATTAACTTCGTGGTCTGAGGAATGCCCATGGTAAAATCGTTTCCCTGGTGGGCAATGTCAGTTTTTACTGGACTGATTGCCCTTGCCGGCATGTCCCACCTGGTCACTGCCGACCAGGCGGCGGTACGCATCATGCCCCTGGGCGATTCGATTACTCAGGGTTATAGCACCAGCTATAGAAGGCCACTGTGGCTGGCGCTGCGGGACGCGGGCAAGAATATGGATTTCGTCGGGAGTATGGACGGGCATTATGCAGGCGGCGAAGAACCGGGTGACTACGACGTAGATCACGAGGGCCACTGGGGCTGGACCGCGGACGAAGTGCTGGCCCGTATCGGCCACTGGGTGGTGCGGAGCGATCCCGATATCGTGCTGCTGCACCTGGGGACTAATGACATTGGCAGGGGGCAGGATCCGCCTGGCGTGGTGGACGAAATCTTACGGATTATCGAGCGCATTCGTGCCTACAACCCCGGGATCCATGTGTTGCTGGCAGCGATCATCCCGGTTGACCATGAGGCGGCTAATGAGCGTGTGAGCCAGTTCAATGCAGCGCTTGCCGAGTTGGCGCAGTCGTTGGACTCCGGGCCGTCACGCGTATTGCTGGTGGACCAGTTCGAGGGATTCGATGCCGGCCGGGACACTTACGACGGTCTGCATCCTAATGCCGGCGGCATCCGGAAGATGGCGGCAAAGTGGTTCGCGGCATTGCAACCCCTGGTTGACGAGTAACAGTGAGTGGGATCGGCTTACCGCCAGGGCTACAATTCACAAAAATAATGCAACAGCCACTTTACTATTTGTGCTGAGAAACTGAGAATTACCTTAACCTCAACCTTCTGATCATACAGAGAACCTGATATGCCATTTCAAAAAGCCATACTCTGGGTCGCGCTCGGGCTCGGCATTGCTTATCTGATTATTTCGCTCAACGGGTGAGAACGAATCCCGTTCTTTCCGGCGGGCGCCCGGTGCCGCCTTTGGAGATTACGCACACTGAGTGCGTGAACGGGTAACCCGCTCACATTCCTGGGCACACATGGACGCACCTTGTTATACGAAACTGGTCCGCAACCTGCCGGCCACGGTGCCGTTCGTAGGCCCGGAAACGCAAGAGCGTACCATGGGCAGGCCGTTCAAGGCGCGAATCGGCGCCAACGAGAACGTATTCGGGCCTTCCCCGGCAGCGATCAAGGCGATGCAGGAAGCGGTGCCCGGTTCGTGGAAATATGGGGATCCGGAGAATTACCAACTCAGGCAGGCGCTGGCTGTGCATCACGGCGTTGCTGCGAACAACATTGTCGTCGGAGAGGGGGTGGATGGTTTGCTCGGGTACCTGGCGAGAATGATCATCAGTGAAGGCACCCCGGTGGTGACATCCCTCGGCGCTTATCCAACGTTCAACTACCATGTCAGGGGGTTCGGGGGCGAGCTGTGCACTGCCCCCTACAGGAATGATGCGGAAGATCCTCAGCCGCTGCTCGATCTCGCGCGTAAAAAGAATTCGCCACTGATCTATTTTGCGAACCCTGACAATCCCATGGGCACGTGGCACGACGCCGGAACTGTTCAACACCTGATCGACAACGTACCGAATAATTGCCTGCTTTGCCTGGATGAGGCCTACATCGAGTTTGCCCCGAACGGTACGGCGCCACCGCTCGACGTCGACAATTCGCGGGTCATCCGCTTCAGAACATTTTCCAAAGCCTATGGTATGGCCGGTGTGCGCGTGGGATACGGCATCTCTGCAGCCGGCCTGGCCGGGGCGTTCAACAAGGTCAGAAACCATTTCGGGGTGAGCCGTATAGCCCAGGCCGGCGCGCTTGCTGCGTTGGCCGATCAGGAGTATCTGTCGCTGGTCCGCAAGCGGGTGGCCAGGGCGCGGCGGCGCATCGGCGACATTGTGCGTGACAATGGCTTCGATGCACTGCCCTCGGCAACCAATTTTGTAGCGGTGGATTGCGGGCGTGACGAAACCTATGCCAGGGCTATCGTGAATGGCCTGGGCTTGAAAGGGGTGTTCGTGCGCATGCCGTTCGTTGCCCCACAGAACCGGTGCATCAGGGTGTCGGTGGGTACCGATGCAGATCTGGACCTGCTCGCCGCCGTTCTGCCGCAGGTGGTTGCGGAGGCCGGTTGAGCCCGGGTTATGGGTAAAAAAGTATTCAGCACGGAATACGCACCGATAGAGGAAATCGAAGGTGTGAAGGAAGCGCTGGAAAGCGCCGACATACCTTACTACGAAATACGTAACAGCAAACTCTGGCTGGGAGGCGGGTCGCTCTGCGTTACTAACTCCGCGGATTATGCCCGGGCACGGGAGGTAATCGATAGCTTCCAGAAGGGATGGTGCGACCGCGCCGGCGGTAGTCCGGCCGAACACAGGGTAAACTGGGTATTGGCAATCCCGCTATTGGTGCTGTTTGGTGTTTTCGTCGCGGTGACTATCCAGAGCATAGTTCGCTGACACCGCCTCCATGAACGTTTCGGGATTAAACTCACCCTGGTTTTGTGCCGTGACGTTCGCTTTGTTGAAGTTGCTCGCGGATACCTATCAGGCATTTTATTACGGTGCTGTCTTGCACCTGTCATCGGCGTTACTGGGGGCGATCATAGTGAGTCTTGCGGGAACGCTGGGTTACTTATCCGGAACCCGGATCCTTGGCAGGCAGTTGCCAATGCGGGCTGTTTTTTTCATCGCGTTTCTAGGCTACTTTGTTGCCTATAGCGTGAGCCGGTTATTGGTCTCGGTGACAGCATCGCCCTTGCTGTTCATTGCCGGTTTGTTCGTCATGACCTTTTTGGTTACGGTCAGGCTCGGGCCCAGGTGGGAACACCCATGACCATCCCAGACGGCCTGCCCGGGTACGGACCGGTTGAGTTTCTGAACTGAACGCTTCTTATACATGACGCCGGGCATCGTCGCCGCGGCGATTATCGCGGTTGTCTTGTGGGGGGCTTCACCGGTGGCCGCCAAGATCGCCGTACTCAGTCTGTCGCCCATGTCAGTGGTATTGTTTCGAACGGTAGTCGGCGGGCTCGTGGCATTCCCGCTTGTGCTGGCCATGCGGATTCCGCTGCCGGGACCGAGAAACCAGAAATACCTGCTCGTCGTTTCAGGATTTTGTGCTTTTGTCGCATTCCCGGCACTGTTCACCGCAGGCGTGGAACTGACCTCCGCCAACCACGCGTCGATGATACTGGCATCCCTGCCGATATTTACCGGCGCTATCGCCATGGCCTGGGACCGGCGAATTCCAAAGCCGCTGTGGTGGTTCGGTTGCACCATCGCGTTGGCCGGTGAAATGCTTCTGATCTCGACCTACAAGGCCGGTGGGGCGGAGGCATCGAGCTGGGTGGGAGACGGTCTCGTCCTTGTTTCCAATGTATTTGCGTCGTTGGGATATGTTGCAGGTGGACGGCTCCAGCGACAGGGGTATCCCGCTGCGGGGACGACGTTCTGGGGAGTTACCCTGTATGCACTGATTTTGCTGCCGCTGGTACCATTCGCGGCGGCGGAGATTGATATCCACAGCGTACCATTCGAGGCGTGGGTGTCGGTGTTCTACCTTGCCATCGGCGTCACCATAGTGGGTTATATCCTGTGGTACCGGGCACTGGGCAAAGGCGGGATCGAGCGCATCGGCTTGTTCCAGTTCCTGCAGCCCGTATCCGGTGTTGCCCTGGCCTGGCTGTTGCTTGGCGAGCAACTGACCCTCACATTCTTCGTCGCTGCCGCACTCGTACTGCTCGGCGTCTGGTTTGCACTCAAATCGGGTTAAAGTTCCACTTTTTCGGGTGTTCAAGTAGACTTCCCAGCAGCCTGATCCGGTTCTTTCTGTTTATTCCTGTGTCGTGAACAACAATACTCAAATGCATGCGGATACCGTGACGCGCATCCGCGCCATCGCGGCGTTTGCACTCGGCACACTGTTTTTCGGATACGCTTTCACGCAGCGGGTCGCCCCCAGCGTGATGACCGGTGAACTGATGCGTGAATTTTCTGTAGGTGCCGCGGCGCTGGGCTCACTGTCGGCGTTTTACTTTTATTCTTATGCCGGCATCCAGTTGCCGGTGGGAATGCTGCTGGACCGGTTTGGGCCGAGAAAACTCATGGCCGTCGCCCTGTTGTTGTGTTCACTTGCCTCAATTGCCTTTGGCAGCAGTGAAACGCTGACCACCGCGTCACTGGGCCGTTTTCTGATTGGCGGCAGCGTTGCCTTCGGATTTGTCAGTACCCTGACCATCGCCAGTTACTGGTTCCCGGCAAGGCAGTTCGTGATGCTGTCGGGAATACTGACAACGGTCGGCATGATGGGGGCTATGCTCGGACAGGCTCCGCTGCGCCTCGCCGTGGAACAGTTCGGCTGGCGACATACGGTGTTCGTTCTGGCGGCCATTGCCGTTGTCCTTGCCGCATTGATTTTCCTGGTAGTGCCGCACCGTTCTAAAGAGCAGTTAACGCACAGCCGCAACGCCAGTCCGTTTTCAGGCCTCAAATCGGTGGCGACCAACCCCCAGAGCTGGCTGTGCGCCGGGGTCGGGTTCGGCCCCACCGCAACGCTGCTTGGCTTTGCCGGTTTGTGGGCGGTGCCCTGGCTGAGCAGTGTAAAGTCGTTTCCAACCGCCCAGGCGGCCGGCATCGCATCCGCGGTGTTCCTGGGCTGGGCCGTTGCCGCGCCCATGGTCGGTTGGTTGTCTGATCGTATCGGCAGTCGCAAGCCGCTTCTGTACGCCGGTTTGTCCACCAGTTTGATCTCATTCGTGATCATTGTTTATACATCGATCGCCGATCCGGTGGCATTGATGGTACTGTTTTTTGTAAATGGCCTGGGCGGCAGTGTGATGGTGATCAGTTTCGGGGTGATGCGCGAGCACAATGCACCGGAGAACAATGCAACCGCGCTGGCCATGCTCAATATGTTCGTGGTGGGCTCAGGCGCGGTGATGCAACCCCTGGTCGGCTGGATGCTGGATCTGAACTGGGGCGGGGAGATGGTGGACGGTGCGCGCGT
>CAXMTM010000150.1:0-13817 GCA_964196385.1 Arenicellales bacterium | reverse complement strand
TCGATATGGGCCTCCTGCTGATTGGATGTGATAATTCGCGGATTGGCAATGATTTTGCCTCGGGCATCCGCCTCCAGTGCGGAAATCTCGAGGTCGAGAATCTGTGCAAAACCCAGACCGGCAGTGGCGATAGTCAGGGCGTAGGATGCAGCGGACTGATCATTGATGCCGTTGGCGGGTAGATCGACGTTGAGCACATCCAGGCCGGCGCCGGCGACGCCACCGGTGGCTATACCGCGTGTCCCTTCCAGGCTTCCGGTGGTAAAAGTGTCACCGATAGTGCCCCCGCCCGGGCCCTGGGCCTGCTGCGTCAACCGGGTAAATCCAAATCGGGCCCCGAGTTCACGGCTGAATTGATCCGATGCCAGGATGATCCGGGTTTCTATCTGCACCTGCCGTACCGGTTTGTCCAGTTGGGCGATCAGCTTTCGCACCTCCTTGATCTTGGACGGGGTGTCCTGAATCAGGATGGTATTGGTCCGGGTGTCCACGGTCACATTGCCGCGTGGCGACAGCAGTGAATTGGATTCCGTTTCGATCTGCCCGATACTGACGCTGCCGAAAAGCGATTGCTGCACTCCGGTATCCACCGCCTTGACAGACCTCAACAAGTTTGCGATTTCGGTGGCCTTGGCGTAGTTGATCTGAATGAGGTCCGAGGTAAGGGGTTCCAGTTCGCCTATTTGTTTCTGGCTTTCCAGTTGGGCCCGCTCTCTGGACGCGATTTCCCCGGCCGGTGCGACCCACACCACGTTGCCGGTCTGTCGCATGCCGAGACCGCGGGTTTGCAGGATGATGTCCAGCGCCTGGTCCCACGGTACGTCTTTCAGCCGCAAGGTCAGGGTGCCCGTTACCGAGTCACTGGTTACAAAATTCAATCCGGTAAAATCCGCGATGACCTGCAGCGCGGCGCGGGTGCTTATTTTCTGGAAATTCAGCGACAGTCGCTCACCGCTATAACCGAACTCATCCTCTTTTCTTTCCTCTTCCTCGACGAGGATCGGATCGATGTTGATATTGAAGATATTGCCCGACTGGTAGGCCAGGTGCTGGTGGCGCCCGATCGGTGTTACCACCATGCGTACCGTGCTGCCGTTCTGGAATGTGTCTATGGTCTGTACCGGGGTGGCGAAATCGACCACATCGAGGCGTTGCTCGAGTTCTTCAGGCAGTTTGGTGTTCGGAAAGTCAACGATGATCTCACCGTCTTTCTCCTGCACATCGACGCCAACTTTGGCATCCGACAGGTTTACAACGATACGGCCACCACCGGATTTGCTCCTCCTGAAGTCGACCCTTTCAATACTGTGGGCGGCACCACCGGTGGATTTCCGGAAAGGCTTCGGTTTGGTCCTGGCCGATCGTGCGGCTGCCGTATCCGGGTTTTCAACCAGGAATACGATGCCCGTATCGGTAATTTCCATTTTGTACGGTACCGGGCGGACCAGATTGAACACGACGCGAGTTCGGTCGTCTGTTTGCACCGTGGCGATACTTTCCACGGCGCCTTTGCCGACCTTGATCACGTTCTTGCCCAGATTGTTACGCATACCGAAAAAATCAAAAGCGATTCGCGGCGGCTTGTTAGTGCTGAACGTCCCCGGTTCTTCCGGTTTTGCGTCCGTAGTCAGGTTGACCTGGAGTACACCGCCGGGCAGTGCTGAAAACTTGATGTCGGTCAGCCCGTACTGGGATGTCCGCGCGGCGGGTGCCATGGCAGCACTGTCTTCGGCCTGTGTGTTCGTTTGCGCCACCAGGGGTTCCGCGGTAATGTCGAGTACCGGCGCAGTTCCGGCACTGCCGGTACCGGGGCTTGCAAAATTTTTCGATTTACCGGCGACAGGCCCGGCTATTGACGTGTTTTCTGCCGGCGACAGCAACCGAGGTCTCACCTCCAGCCCGTAGTCGGTATCCGTGACCAGCAATTTCGAGGGTTCACGCATCAAAAGGTCTATGTGTACGGATCGACCGTCATTCGACACATAAGGGAACACACCCTTTACCGGACCCTGGCCGGAAATATCCACGGCATTGCGACTCAGTGTGGTTTGATCCAGATTTATTCGCAGACGTTTGCCGTTGTCCAGAATTTCCGTATGGTGCACGGCAGCGCCATCGACCAATACGCGAAGGGTGCCGGTATCGTCCGATTGCCACTCGATTTGTTTCAACTCAGCAGCGATCGCATGGTTCAGCGAAAACACTAGGCTTGTAGCAACAATCGAAGCGTTTAGTAGTCTGTTTGCAGCCCGGTACATATTAGAGCCCCTTACCATTTTGGTATATCGTTGCTTGTTATTTGACGATCGCAATGCTGGATTTGCGCTCGATCCAGTTATTATTGCCGCCGGAAACCAGTTCGTTTACGAATAACTTCCCGTCCGTTACTTTCTGAATCTCCCCGTAATTCTGGCCCATGTAGTTGCCCGCCTGGGCGCGATGAATGGTGTCGTCGGGGGCGCGGATCACGGCCCAGATCATCTCTCCCCTGGATAAGGTACCCACCATACTCAGAGAGTCAAGCGGAAACTGCTCCAATGGTTCTTTTCTGCGGGCCAGATTGGGCGAGAGTCCGCTGCCCACCGCCGCCGCCGGCTGGCTCTGGGCCAGGTTGCCCGCGGAAAAGGGGTCGCTCAGCTTCGACGCGGTATAGGTGAAAGTTTCGTGGGGTTTGATACGGGGCAGTGGCTCAATCCTTGGTTTTTTGTCTTTGTGTACGTTTTCCACGAATCGCTGCAGGTCATTCATTCTCTGCTCGGCGCAGCCAATCAACATAAGGGTCGTCAGGATGATGATATATATGCGTGCAAATGACATGGTGCCTCAGGACCCCGTTATCCGTTTTTTATCTTTCTGGTTCTTTTTCCTCTTTCTTTGTGCCGCAACGGTTTCATCGTCCAGGTAATGGTAGGTTTTAATTACCGCGGTCATTCTGAGTTTGCCGCCCCCTGAGGGTTTGAGCAACAAATCTCCAATAGTCACGATACGGGGTATGGCCGCCAGGTCGCTGACAAAATTTCCCAGTTCGTGGTAGCTGCCGACGATCTGCAGACTGATGGGCAGCTCGGCGTAAAAATCAGCGACCCTCCTGTTCTGTGGCTTGAACAATTCGAACTGCAGGCCCCGTCCCAGTCCTGCCTGGGTAATCTCGATCAATAGTTCCGGCACTTCAGTCTTGTCCGGCAATTGCTGCAACAGGATGCCGAAGGTGTCCTGGATTTCCTCAATCTGCTGCTGGTAAGCCACGAGATTGATGGCCAGCGCCTTTTTCTCTGCAAATTCCTTGCGTTTAAGGGGTTCCTCGTTTTGCTGACGTTCCAGCTCGGCGATCTGTTCTTTCACGATAAACCAATAACCGGCGAACAGGATAGCGGCGCTGATCAGCAGAGTGATAAAAATTTTAAACCCGGTAGGCCAGGAAGGGGGATCATTGAAGTCGAGATCGCGCAGGTCGGATAGTGCCATTAGCCTTGCCCCGAAGCGCCGGTTTTCGCCTTGTCCACTTTTTTCTCCTCGCGAATCTTAAGGCTGAATTTGCTGATACGAGATCCACCTTGCGGTGTCACGTTGATGACATCGAGGTTGGCATTGGTGAACCAGTCTGACGAGTCCAGGCTGTTCATCAGCGCCGATACTCTGGCGTTGGATTGCGCCATCCCTTCCAGTCCCATAGCAGTACTCTTCTTGGTGAACTGGGTCAGGTAAATGCCCTTCGGAAGCTTTCGAACCAGATCATCGAAGACATGAACGATTTTGGTGCGGTCGCGCTGGAGCTGCTGGATGATCTCCATTCTGGCGAGAAGTGCTTCCCGTTGTCTTTTCAGATCTTCGATCTCCTCGATTTTCTTGTCCAGTTTAACGATCTCGGTCTGCAGGAAGGCATTCCTGGCTTTCTGGTGGTCGATGAGGTCGATCATGAACCACTGTGCATAAAATACGGCGGCCGCCATCAGCACCCAGGTCCCGATCGAGACCGATAACAGCTGGCGATCCTTTTCACGCCGTCGGATCTCACGCCATGGCAGCAGGTTGATGTTGGTGGTCATGAGTCAAAACTCCTCATGGCAAGCCCACAGGCGACCATCAGCGAGGAAGCGTCGCCGCTCAGCTGCTGCGGTTTGATTCGCGATGCTAAAGACATGCTGGTAAACGGGTTTGCTACGGTGGTTGGAACGTCGACACGATTCGCAATCAGTTCGTCGCAATTCGGGATCTGGGCGCAACCGCCTGCCAGTAGGATCTGGTCCACACTGTTGTGGCGGCTGGACGAATAGAAAAACTGCAACGCCCGCATCGTTTCCTGGCACATCGCTTCGAGAAATGGTTGCAGTATATCCGTTTGGTAGTTATCAGGCAGCCCCCCGACCTTCTTTGCCAGCCCGGCTTCCTCGTAGGACAAGCCGTAACGCCGCTGAATCTCCTCCGTAAGCTGGCGCCCACCGAAGCTGTGATCCCGGGTGTAAATGGACCGGTTGTTGTGCATCACATTCATGTGTGTGGTGGTCGCCCCTACGTCCAGGATCGCGATCAGTTTCTCCACACCCCCGCCGGGCATGTGTTTTGCAATCAGTGAGTATGCTCCCTCCATGGCAAACGCATCCACATCGATCACCCTGGGCTCCAGCCCCGGCCGGCTTATCACTGCAATATAGTCGTCTACGATTTCCTTTCTGCAGGCGGTAATTACGACGTCGTCCTCGTTGGCGTTGACCTCGGAAGGGCCGATGACCTCGAAATCCAGATTTACTTCTTCCAGCGGATAGGGAATATAGTGATCGGCCTCCATTTCGATCTGCTGTTCCATGTCCGCCTCACGCATTCCTGCCGGCATGGTGATCGTTTTGGTGATGACATGGGAAGCCGATACCGCCACCGCGGCAAAGCGGGATTTGGTGCCGGAGCGCTTCACACAACGCTCCACGGCACGGCCCACCTGCTCGACCTCGGTAATGGTATTTTCCACCATCGAGTTTTGCGGCAACGGTTCAACCGCATAGCGTTCAACGCGATAGTGAGAACCGCTCTTGGTGAGTTCGAGCATCTTGACCGCCGAAGAACTGATATCCAATCCAATCAGCGATGGTTGCTTTTTTCGCAGAATTCCCAGAATTCCCCCTTTAAATTCCTCTAGTTATGGGCGGAATGTCCCAATCTACATGAGTATTTCAAACTATAGTCTAAGCCAACAAAAAAAAACAGTCCCCGTCTGGCCGTTTATCGGGCCATGTTAAGCTTAGACTGTCTTACTCACACATCCAGTAGCGGTATTGCGACTCACCCTTAAACTTATTGGCGTCCTGCTCGGGTTAGTGACCGCCGCGGTGGTCGCCGTGGCGGTATTTGCGTTTACCCTGATGCCGGATTTGCCGTCCATCGACTCCCTCAAGGACGTACCGCTCAAGGTCCCGCTCAGAGTTTACACCTCGCAGGGCCGCCTGATGGCCGAATTTGGTGAGGAGCGCCGGGAACCGGTAAGCATTGAGCAAGTACCCGAGGCCCTGGTAAAGGCCATTCTGGCTGCCGAGGACGATCGATTCTATTCTCATCCGGGGGTCGATTTCGTAGGCGTGATGCGCGCCGCGGTTGCAAACCTGCGTTCGGGTAGCCACGAACAGGGAGCGAGCACCATCACCATGCAGGTTGCGCGAAATTATTTTCTGACCCGGGAAAAAACCTATACCCGAAAGTTGAGAGAGGCATTGCTCGCATTTCGGCTAGAGAGAGCACTCAGCAAGGATCAGATCCTTGAGTTGTACATCAACAAGATATTTCTTGGGCACAGGGCCTATGGTTTTGCAGCGGCGGCAAAGGTCTACTACGGCAGGGACCTGAATAAACTGAGTGTGGCCGAAATGGCCATGCTCGCCGGACTGCCGAAGGCGCCATCCAGAGATAACCCGCTGACCAATAGTGAGCGGGCGATAAAGAGGCGGAACCACGTAATAAGGCGCATGCATGATCAGGGTTACCTCGGCGATGATGAGGTACAGGAGTTGCTGGATATTCCGCTGACCGCCAGCAAACACTCCGTTCCGGTGGATGTGGAAGCCCCCTATGTCGCGGAAATGGTGCGTGATCACATGCTCACAAACTATGGGGAAGAGGCGTATTGGCGTGGATTCGATGTATACACCACTGTAGTCGGTGACTATCAGAAAACGGCACAACACGCACTGCGCGAGGGATTGAAAACCTATGACCGGCGCCACGGCTTTCGCGGTGCCATCGGTCATTTTGAGTTCAATGAGTCAACCGACCGCAAACGACTGGACGAACAGTTGAAAGCAGTTCCTGCCAGCGGGGAGTTGATACCGGCGATGGTGATGTCAACGGACCAAAGGACAGCGACGGTCTATACCCGGAACAAAGGTACGGTTGAAATCCCGTGGGAAGGAATGAGCTGGGCACGTCGCTATGTCACGGTGGACAGTCTTGGCGCCCAGCCAAAAACAGTAGCCGAGATACTGAGCACCGGCGACCTGGTATATATCGAACAGGACCCGGAAGGCATGTGGCGATTGTCCCAATTGCCGAAAATCTCAGGAGGACTGGTCTCTTTACGCCCCAAAGACGGGGCCATCCTGGCCCTGGTCGGGGGTTTTGATTTCTACCTGAGCAAATTCAATCGTGTCATGCAGGCTGAAAGGCAGCCGGGCTCCAATATCAAGCCTTTTATATATTCTGCCGCGCTGAATCATGGATTTACCCCGGCAACGCTGGTCAGCGGCGCGCCCATCGTAGTCGAAGACTCATCGCAGGATACGGTTTGGCGTCCGGAGAACTACAGCAAGAAATTTTTTGGGCCGACCAGACTGCGCAAAGCGTTGAGCCTGTCGCTAAACCTGGTATCGGTGAGGATTTTGAGAGCGATTGGCATTGAAACAGCGCTCGATCATCTTGCCAGGTTTGGATTCGACCCCGACACGCTGCCGCGTGGGCTGTCCCTGGCCCTTGGATCAGGTACTATCACGCCTATAAATGTAGTGCGCGCTTTCGCGGTTTTCGCCAACGGTGGATACCGGGTCGAGCCCTACGTTATCGAGTGGGTGGAGGACCAGTACGGGGATATCGTTGAGCAGGCGGCACCGCACCGGGTTTGTCGTGCCTGTAGCATGAGCGAGGGTGCAGCGACAGATGTTGCAGGGCCGGAATTACGCTGGCAGCCGGCCGAGCAAGTCCTTGATTCCGGCAACCATTTCCTGATAACGGAAATGATGCAGCAGGTGGTTCGGTCGGGCACAGCCAGACGTGCGCTGCAACTCAACAGAACTGATCTGGCGGGAAAGACAGGTACCACCAATGATTTTCGCGACGCCTGGTTTTCGGGCTTCAATCAGGACGTTGTCACCACGGTCTGGGTGGGATTCGATGATTCAAAGACCCTGGGCCTCAGAGAGGCGGGGTCCAGGGCGGCCTTGCCTGTATGGATCGAATATATGAAAGTTGCATTGCAGGGTCGCGCCGATCGCCCCTTGATTCAGCCGGACAATGTGGTCTCCCGGTTTGTCGACAAGGACTCCGGTGAAGTAGTCCCGATCGGCCACCCGAACGGGTACCAGGAATACTTTCTTGTATCCAACGCACCAGTCGAATTACCGGCCGTTGGTCAAGCTGGTGTGCCGGGATCCCTGGTTATACCGGAAGCTTTACAACCTCAGCCTGCCACCACGGAAGGTTTGTTCTGAATTAATGTTCTGAAATAAGCATGAAAAAGCGATGCGGCGTTACGCAGTACTCTTCTTCAAATCAACATAAGAGGCTTGCGGTTTGCGAGGAAGCGGCTCGTATTATGGACCAGCAAGGCATACGCGATTTCCAGATGGCCAAAACCAAGGCCGCGCAAAGACTGGGCCTGGGCAGCAGGTTTCCACTACCCAGCAACCGGGAGATCGAGGAAATACTGCGACAGCGACTGCGTTTGTTCAATGCCGAATACCAGGCGGACCGAGGCAGTACATTGTGGTGCACGGCGGCCGCGATCATGGAAGCGTTCAGTCGATATGAACCGAGGTTGGTGGGGGCGCTCCTGCGCGGAGTCGTCACTGAAAAAACGCCGGTAGAACTGCACCTGTTTGCGGATACGCCGGAGGAAATAGTCGGCAGTTTCGAACTGCACGCCATGCCCTACGAGATATTTGAGAAGCGGGTGCGTTTCCGGCGAAAGCGGTACACGTTCATCCAGGCGTTCCGGTTCGCACGGGGAGATGTCGGTGTTGAGGTACTGGTATTCGGTAGAAAAGATATTCGCGAGGCCCCACTGTGCCCGGTAGACGGACAACCCATGCAACGCATTGCACTGCGGCGGGTAAGGGAGATTCAGGCCAGCGGGTCGCCGGCCGGCACTTCTTACCAGGCGGCTATGTGAATCGTTAAAGCCTTATAGACGGTCTTTGGCCGTTGCCTTTTTGGCGATTTTTTTGTTACTGGTTTTTTTCCTTGTTTTCTTTTTCTTGCTGCCGCGGGCGTGCGTCGCTGGTGCGGACTCGATCAGCGCCTGGCATTCTGCAAGAGTCAGAGATTCCGGTTCCCGATCCTTTGGCACCCGGGCATTTTTCTTGCCGTTGGTGATGTAAGGCCCATAGCGGCCGCGGAGGATTTGCAGTTCGGAATCCTGGAACTGTTTGATGATCTTATTGGCATCAGCCTGTTTCTTTTCCGAGATGACTTGCAGGGCGCGGGCCAGGGTAATGGTGTACGGATCGTCATCTTTAATGGAAACGAACTTGCTGTCGTACTTGACGTACGGTCCAAACCGGCCAATGTTCGCGGATATCTTTTCGCCAGCGGGGCTTGTGCCCAGGTCGCGTGGTAGTTTGAACAACTCGAGGGCCTGTTGCAGGGTTATTTCCACCATTTTTTGACCGGGGCGTAGTCCGGCGAAGCGGGGCTTTTCATCGTCGTCTTTCGTTCCAATTTGAGCGAAAGGACCGTATCTCCCCATACGTACGCTGATGGGCTTTCCCGTTTTCGGGTCGTTTCCGAGAGCACGAGCCTGAGCTACTTCTTCCCGTGATACGCTGGCCTTTTGATCAACCAGGTCTTTGAACGGCGACCAAAACTCGTTCATCACCGGTACCCAGTCCTGTTCGCCGCGCGATACTGAATCGAGCTGATCTTCCATTTTCGCCGTGAACTCATAATCCACGTACTGTCGAAAATGGGTCGACAGAAAGCTGTTCACAATCTTGCCCATGTCTGTGGGTTGAAACCGGCGATTGTCAAGGGTTACGTATTCCCGGTTCAGCAGGGTAGAAATTATCGACGCATAGGTGGAGGGTCTGCCGATGCCGTATGCCTCGAGCGTTTTTACCAGGCTGGCTTCCGAGTATCTCGGTGGCGGTTCGGTAAAGTGTTGTTCCGGTCGAATGGCGTCCAGCCTGACCTTGTCGCCCACTGCCATGGGTGGCAGGATTTTTTGTGTCGACTCCTGTTTGGTGTCATCAGTGCCTTCCTCATAGACCGTTAGAAAACCGGGATGTACGATGGTTGAGCCCGTAGCCCGGAATACATTTCCGCTGCCGACTTCAAAATCTACCGCGACGGTATCGAGGGTGGCATGTACCATCTGGCATGCGATGGTCCTTTTCCAGATCAACTGGTAGAGCCTGAGCTGGTCAGTCCCCAGGGCAGATTTCATAGACTCCGGTTCTCTTGCCGCAGAGGTGGTACGGATGGCTTCGTGGGCTTCCTGGGCGTTTTTCGATTTGTTCTTGTAGATGTGCGGCTTGGCGGGAAGGTTATCGGCGCCGAATTTACGATGAATGAATTCCCTGATCTGACTGACCGCCTGTTGGGCAAGATTCACCGCATCCGTGCGCATATAGGTAATCAGGCCCTCTACTTCGCCCTTGATTTCTACGCCTTCGTACAGTTGTTGGGCTGTGCGCATGGTTTTTTGTGCACTGAATCCAAGTTTCCTCGCGGCCTCTTGTTGCAGCGTTGACGTTGTGAAGGGTGGGGCCGGGTTCCTTTTGCGCTGTTTTTTGTCTACTTTGGAAACCGTAAAAACACCCTGGGCCAGCTGGTTCAGATTACGTTCAATTTCGAAAGCACGTTTTTCGTTGGTAACGGAAAACTGTTCCAGCTTTTTATCATCATAGTGAGTCAGTTTTGCCGCGAAGGGTTTGTCGTCGTGCAGCAAATCAGATTCGATAGTCCAGTATTCACGGGATTTGAATTTCTCGATTTCCTCCTCGCGCTCTGCGATCAAACGCAGCGCGGGGCTCTGCACCCTTCCCGCCGACAGGCCCGGGCTGATCTTTCTCCACAACAGCGGTGACAGGTTGAAGCCGACCAGATAATCCAGGGCGCGGCGTGCCTGCTGTGCGTTTATCAGGCTGCGGGAAAGTTCTCTGGGGTTTGCCACCGCTTTTTGGATGGCGTCCCGGGTAAATTCATAGAACTCTACACGGTGCACATCCTTGCCGTTGAGCATGTTCCGCGCAGCGAGCAGTTCCAACAAATGCCAGGAAATCGCTTCACCTTCACGATCCGGGTCGGTTGCCAGGTAGAGCGCGTCGGACTTTTCCAACGCTTTGGCTATGGCGTCCACGTGTTTCTTGTTGCGCTCGATTACTTCATAGTTCATCTCGAAGTTGTTATCCGGGTCAACAGCCCCCGTCTTTGGTTTCAGGTCTCTGACGTGGCCGTAGGAGGCCAGGGCCTGGAACCCCTTGCCAAGATACTTGGTGATGGTTCTCGCTTTCGCCGGAGACTCTACGATGATCAGATTCTTGGACATGGGACGCTTTGGCTGTGACAAAGAATAATGGGGCTCAACGATGTGATGAAAATCAGGCTGCGATGTGGCTTTCCCGCAGTAGGTTCTCTGTTCACGAACAGACTCCTAGTGCAGGTGGGCCTGCACACCGTCCAGCACGAGCTCTTCGGCCCATACACACAGTTCTTCGCTGCCGGGTTGATTGCACAGGATCATCATGATCACCCATTTCATATGATCCAGATCAATTTCGTCGGATTCAAGGGCCATGATCCGGTCTATTACCAGTTCGCGTGTTTGTGCATCCAGTATTCCGGACTGTTGCAGGGATAGCAGGAGTCCTTGTGCCTCTTTGCTGAACCGGAGATCTTCTTCCGGGGAGAAATAACGCACCCCAAGCTCGCTGCCCCCGGTCGGCGGTACGTCGGCTTGTTCACACAATATTGAAAGATCCTCCAGCCAGTCGAAAGCCTTGTTGATTTCACCGTCCCCAAATCCGGCTTGTGCAAGCTCTACCGACAACACCTCGTGATCCGGCTCAAACTCATTGCCTTCGATCATGTAATTTTCGAACAGGTACATGAGGACTTCGAGCATGTTCTCTTTCATTCTTTGACCTTTATCGTCGACCAGGGTTATTCAACCCGGATATAGTGGCCACCCGTGACGGACTTGACCACCCCCTGCAACTCCAGCCTTAAAAGCATGGAGGAAACTTTGTCCGCCGTCAATCCACTCCGATCAACCAGAGTGTCTATGGCGACCGGATCATATCCCATCGAGTCAAGCAGTGTGGCCGCGCAGCCTGAATCCGCAATTTGGGGAGTGCGCGTTGCCGCTGGTCCGAGGTGGCTCAGCTCGGAGAATATGTCTGCTTCTTTCTCCACCAGCCTGGCCCCGTCGCGAATGAGTTGGTGGCATCCCATGGACTGCGGAGACAGGATCGAACCAGGTATGGCGTAGACCTCGCGGCCTTGTTCTCCGGCGAGCCTCGCGGTAATCAGCGAGCCGCTGCGCTGGGCGGCCTCCACCACCAGCGTACCGACGCTCAGCCCGCTAATTATCCGGTTACGACGTGGAAAAGATTGTTTTGTCGGCGGCGTGCCGATGGGGAATTCCGACACCAACGCCCCGTTTTCCCGTATTGCAGAGGCCAGATGCTGGTGCCGTGACGGATAAATTTGGTCCAGCCCGGTGGCCATGACGGCGATGGTGGCTCCTTGTGCCGACAGGGCGCCTTTATGGGCTGCGCCGTCGATGCCGATTGCCAGACCGCTGGTTATGGTAAATCCGGCAAGGGCCAGATTCGAGGCAAATCGAATCGCCAGGTTGCGGCCCCCGGGGGTAGGGTTTCGGCTGCCGACGATGGCAAGCTGGATCGACTCGAGGTGACCCGGGTCACCACTCACGTAGAGGAGCAGGGGCGGATCGGAAATTTCGCGCAGCAAGGCCGGGTAGCGGCTATCCGCCCATGAAATGATATGGCGCCGGTCTCCTTGTTCCGCCCACGCCATGTCCCGTTGAATACCCTGACCATCGAATTCATTCAGGGCTTTCCCGGAATAACTGTAATCCCCGAGAACCTTTCTGAGCATGTCGGTGGACGCGGCAAATACGGCCTCCGGACCACCCAGGGTTTTTACCAGTCTGAGGGCGGTTGAGAGTGGTATATGGCTACAGTGCCGGAGGCGCAGCCAGGCTTCGTGTTGTAGTGAGCACGTACCCCTTTCCTTGTCCATAAGAATAATACCCGTCCATAATATGCTTGAAACCGGCCGGTGCCGGTGTACCGGCCAGGAAACTGTCCTAGGAGTCTGTCGGACTTAGGATGATTCTACTGCGCTTATGGGAAATCGGCTCATTTTCCCGATAATTTTCGTTAAATAGGTAAACTATTCTCCTCAAATTTTCGAAAAACTGATCTCGCAACCCACAATGCTCGCTACGAACACCTAAATCCGACAGACTCCTATGGTGTTTCCACTATATCATTGATATGGATCACCCGGTTCGAGGTCATCACCAGCCCATAACTTACCTTTTCAAATGTCCGGAAAACCATGGCCAGTCCGCTTGACTGAAGCGGTGGCTGGAACAGCTTGCCGGTGACCGGGTCCTTGCGCAGAGGTTCTTTTCTCATGACACGAAGAACATGGCCGGCCTCGATTCCATCCCGCTCTCCCAGGGTGAGGACCACCATGGTCAGTCGGCTGAGTTCCGCCAATGAACCCGGTGCATCGACAATGAGTCCGGTCACCTTTTTTTCCGGCGCCCGGGGCTGAAAGTAAGGCAGGGAAATTTGTTCCTGCTGCGCTACCATGCGATCCCCGGGGTTGATGTCCTCGTGAGCAAGGATTACCTCCAGTTTTGATGTTGGGCCGGGCTCGATCACCCGGGCGATGCCGAGGTGGAGGGCCTGGATACCCAGATCTTCATTGGTCAGTGGGTGAATGAGCAGTTTGCCGGGCCGGAAAACATGAAACAGGTCGCCGGCTTTGACGCGATTATTTTTCTGGTCGAAGCCCCTCCCAAAAAATACGCTGTATTTACCCAGGGCAATGGCGCCTTCTTCGCCGATGGCAACATAAGGGGCATCATCCAGTTCGCCGCGCCCTATAATCAGGGGCTTTCTCAGGAAGGGGAGGATAATATCCGGTGAAATCGTCGGCACTGCATCATCGATAGCTTCGACACGAATGGTCGGAGATAGCTTGGATACCTTGCGTTTGCGTAATACCCTGACCTGCGGTTCGGTGTCGCCATCGCTGCCGGAAAAGACCAGCACGTCACCGGGGAATATGAGGTGTGGGTTCTCAATCCCGGGGTTGCTTTGCCAGATCTCCGGCCACTTCCAGGGATTGACGAGGAATTTCCGGGCGATGCCCCACAATGTATCCCCTTCCTTGACGACATATCGATCAGGCGCCCCCGGAACCAGTTGAGGCGATTCGTTTTCGGCCGCATACAGATCATATACAAGACCCTGGCTTGCCGGCCCCAGCATCAATACGACAGCTACAAGTACGGTTCTGAACCGCCAGACAGATTTAACCGGAATAGTCATAAATGATTCACAATCTCGCTAGTCTCATGTTTT
>CAXMTM010000149.1:0-3308 GCA_964196385.1 Arenicellales bacterium | reverse complement strand
ACCGAACCTCCGTAGGCCGGGAACTCCGAAAAGCTCTCCAGTCCTTCGGCGGCACGGTCGAGGTACATATGCAGGGGCTCGAACATGCCCGCATCGGTTACTTCGAAGCCGGTCGCCCCGGAAAACAGCACCTTCAATCCTGCATCCGTAAACCGCCAGAAATCCCAGGGTTGCTCGTGTTGCGGCCAGGCAAAATGCGTGTGGTGGAAAGTCAGCCCGCCCGGCGCCAGGACACGGTTGATCTCGATGGGAAACACCCATGGCATGGCGAGGTGCTCGAGTACACTGTACGAGAATACGGCGTCAAACTTTCTATCCGCAAAATACTCGCTGAGCCTGTGCGCATCCCCGACGACGTCGGTATTGGCGTCCGAGTAATAGTCAAAGCCGGTATAGGATCCGGCGCCGTGAAACAGACTGCGTTTGCTGGCGCTGCCCGGTGCTACGATACGCGACCCGATTTCGAGGACATTCAACCGGCGCTCGTTGACGATATCGATGAAGCGTTGAAACATTCTGCGCGCCTGCCCGGCATCCTCGCTTTCTTCCGGCCGGCCGGTTGCATTGATGCACCAGCTCATGCGCCCCTGACTGCGCCCGTCGGTTCCGGTCAAAGTGATCCGATGCCGGGCCTTTCTGGCCACCTGCACCCAGAATCCACACCGTTGCAATGTCTCGTCCTCCACCCAGGGAAACATATTCCTGATATCCGGCCTGGGATGCCAGTTCGTCACCTCTACGCCAACTCCATCCACCTCGACCGTCGCCCGCTTGATTTTTCCTTTCTTGTGTACCACCCACCCGCGTATACCCACTGCGCCGTCATGGGACCAGGTCTGATCGATGCCGCCGGCTATGGGCTGCAGGCGGTGTTTTATGCGCCGGATCCAGTTCATGAATGCCTATACGGTCGGGATTTAATCGAACCGGCCCCGGGTATTTGTCATATGAGTTGACCTCGTTCTACTCCAGCGACCTGGGATCATCTACGGTTGTATGGTCGGTAGGCTGCGGCGTGACCGTCATAACGGTTACGCCCTGATCGGACCTGAATCTGTGCCAGTGCCCCCGGGGCACTACAATTACCATACCCCTGCGCAGGTCGAAGGACTCAGGGCCTTCCTCCATCATAATGGTCAAACGAGTGCTGCCGTCCAGTATATGCACCAGTTCGTCCCCGTTTTGATGGCGCTCCCAGGGACTCTCTCCGGAAAATCCGCCGGCGAACACACCACCATCCCGGTATTGGGTGAGCCTCGCAAAGGCTGCATCCTCCTGGGCGGGCGTGGTCTCCGTATTCCGCCCGTGGAGAAAATCCAGTTTAGCCAATTCCTGTTCGATATCTACGGCTTTAGGCATGACGACCCTCCTTACCCAGGTCAACGCCTGCACGTACCGCAGGGCGCTCCTTGATCGTCTGTCTCCAGCGGGACACATTGGGGAATTCATCGAGAGGCTGGCTGACTTTGGGCGCGATCAACACCCATGGCCAGCACGCCATGTCCACGATGGAATAGCGCCCGAGGATAAACTCCCGGTCTGCCAGGCGTTGTTCCAGAACGCCCAGGCAACGGTTGTATTCATTGGCGTAACGCCGTCGGGAATAAGTTTCCTCGCCCTCTGCGTAGTTGTGGAAGTGGCTGTGCTGACCAGCCATGGGGCCCAGACTGCCGGTTTGCCAGAACAGCCACTCGAGGGTTTCCTTGTAACCCGTCTCATCGACCGGCATGAATCGACCCGTACGCCGCGCCAGATAGATGAGAATTGCCCCCGACTCGAACACTGAAACCGGGCCGCCCTCGTGCCCACGGTCGACGATGGCCGGCATGCGTTTGTTGGGGCTGATATCGACGGGAAGGACACGATATTCCAAACCGCACTCCTCCATCATAATAGATATCTTCCAGCCGTTTGGCGTAGGCCAGTAAAAAAAATCAATCATCATCGGTCTCCGCGGCCGGCATTTACCCCCCTTTCTAATCTCTAATCCCGGAAATGATCCGCTCGACCAGGGCCAGGGTTTGTTTGCGCCTGAAAACAAGGTGCCAGCGCCTGCCGCCAAGCTGATTCCACAAGAAAGCGGAGCGAACCCCTGCAAACAATATGGTGCGCACCTTGTCGATGACGACGGGGCTGGACAAGTGGCCGTGGTCACCGTGAACGATGATCCTGGGTTTGAGATTGCTGATTGTATCCTGGTAGATGCGAGCCAGTTCCGCGTACACACTGTTATTCATCCCTTCTCCGTTTTGACGCTGCACCTGTGGACTGAGCTTGTCTATTTCATTGGCCACGGTTTGCGCCATCGGGCCGTCGCGCGCCAGCCTGACCCCAAGCTGGCTCAGGCCCAGGACGTAGCGCGCAATCTCCAGGTCCGCCGGCTTACCCGTTGTGGTCAGCTTTTCCCTCATCGTCTCCAGGCCCAGCCGTACTCCAGCCTCACCGCCATACACTGAAGCCGTATTGATTGCATCCTGGATGAACAGGCTGCGCACGCTGGATTCGAATGGCACTTGTTCTTCATAACCCCGCCGCGCCAACTGTTGCGCCAGAGCCGAGGCCTGGAAGACTCCGGCCAGGGCAATCACCTGATCATGCCCGTCGCTCATCCCAGATGTTCCATCAGATAACACAAACAATCCATTTTGATGATGTCACAGTCCGTGGTCAACATTGCCGGCATAATCCGCCTGGCTGTGCGCAGTTCCCCGTCGACGATTTCCAGGTAATCCGACAGCACAATATCGGGATCGTCGGTCTGCACCGTAAGACAAGCGCCGCTCCCGTTCCGGGCAATTCCCAGTTTTGTCCCCGGCCGCAACATGTTGAAGTTGAAACGGTCCACATCGGGCAACAACTCAACATCCGTGTTCTCCCCCAGCAGTCCGATGGAGCAGTCGTCCCTGATCCTGACCACGGCCACGGTGTGATAAAGATCTATATCATGAAGGTCTTGCTCCAGCCACACATCAGACTCAAAACACGCACCCAGGAAACTTAAAACATGATCGACGCCGCTGGCGTCGCCTACGACGCCGGCTTCGACCGTGATGGACGGACAGAGTTCAGAGAAGGCCACACTGCAGGACGTATCCGGATAAGTGGCGTATACCACGCGGTCGCTGAACTTGCTCGCCAGCGCCAGATGGGGAGTTTCCCGTGTCGCGATTATGGCGTAGTGTGGGTTGCGTCCGGTATTGTTATGAATGTCGATGCAGGCACACACCTCGAGCTCTTTCATCAGTTCCAGCACGCGCCGCGCAGTCGTGTACTCATGGCCCTGGCCACCTGTCCAGATACGGTTGTAA
>CAXMTM010000148.1:0-2713 GCA_964196385.1 Arenicellales bacterium | reverse complement strand
TATATTTCTGGAGCAGTTGCCGTACATCAGTTTTGTCGCGTCGGCTCGTACGTCATGGTCGTTAACAAGCTGCGCTCGCGTTATCGTGAACACCCGCAAATCGACGGCAGCATATAATCCTGGAAAATCGCGTGATAGGGTATCCCGGATGAGCGGACACAATGGACATCTGCAGGCGATGGGGATCGATGTGTGGGTCCGGCGGGCGGCACCTGGGTCGCCCGATTGTGCCGGTTCCGGGCAATCCGGCCAGTCGTCCGCCTCCCTGACGGACCTGGAACAGGATGTCAGCACCTGCACACGTTGTGATCTGCACAGAACGCGCAAACATACCGTGTTTGGCGCCGGCGACGCCGGTGCGGACTGGATGTTTGTGGGTGAGGCCCCCGGTGCCCAGGAAGACCGGCAGGGGCTGCCCTTTGTAGGGCCTGCCGGGCAACTGCTCAATGCCATGTTGATGGCGATAAACACGAGCCGTGATCAGGTCTACATAGCGAACGTATTAAAGTGCCGTCCACCCGAAAACCGGGACCCGCAAGGTGTGGAAGTCAGACAGTGCGAGCCTTATCTCCATCGGCAAGTAGCGCTGATTCAGCCTAAAATAATAGTTGCCATGGGCAGATTCGCAGCACAATCACTGTTAAAAACCACGCGTCCTATCAATAAACTGCGGGGGGAAAGGTTCTGCTACGGGGATACCGGTATTCCGCTCATCGTAACCTACCACCCCGCGTATCTGCTGCGCAGCCCAATCGAAAAACGCAAGGCCTGGAGTGATCTGTTGTTCGCCCTCGACGTGGTGGCAAAACCGTGAGCGTCGCGGTTTCAGAACTTCCTGCCCGAATCCGCGAGGCGACGGGGCAGGATTTCGCGGCCATTTGTGAGATAGAGAATGCGGTTTACGAATTTCCGTGGACCGAAGGGATCTTCAGGGACTGCGTTAATGCGGGTTATTTGTGCATGGTTTACGAAAACGCGCACGAGTTGTTTGGTTATGGCGTGATGTCCTTTGTAGACGGAGAATGTCACATTCTTAACGTGGGCATCGATGTGTCCTACCAGGGGGCTGGTTGGGGTAGAAGCCTGATGACCAGATTGCTGGAACTGGCGCAGAAAAAGCGCTGCCGGGTTGTGTTCCTCGAAGTTCGGATTTCAAATAAACGTGCTATTTCGCTGTATCACGACCTGGGCTTCAATGAAGTAGCCGTGAGGAAGAACTATTATCCCGCCACCGGGGAAAAAAGGGAAAACGCCCTGGTGTTGGCGAAAACTCTGCACGGCGATCGGAGCGGGGCATGATAAAAAATGTTTCGGTCATCATTCCGGTATTCAATGAAGAAAAAACGGTGGCGCATGTTGTTGGTGTGATCGGGTCGTTGTCGTTCGTACACGAAGTGATCATTGTTGACGATGCCTCGTCCGATAGCACACCGGATATCCTCAACGGGCTGAAAGGGGAGAATATCAGGGTCCTGACACACCCGGAGAACTCTGGGAAAACCGCTGCCATAGTCACCGCGCTTGAGAATGTGACGGGTGAAATTACGGTGATACAGGATGCCGATCTGGAGTATGACCCCAGGGAGTTGGAGTTTTTGTGCGACCCCATCTGGGAAGGCAAAGCCGATGTCGTATACGGCAGCCGGTTTCTGATCAGAAGGGCAAGCCGGGTGCTTTATTTCTACCATTATCTGGGCAACAGGTTCATCACCTTTTTCTCCAATCTCTTTACCAACAAGAACATGTCGGATATCGAAACCTGTTACAAGGTCTTCCGCAGTTTTCTGCTGACGTCGATGCCCATTAACAGTTCAGGATTCGGGTTCGAGGTTGAGGTGACCGCCAAAGTCAGTAAAACCCGGGCCCGGGTGTATGAAGCGCCCATCTCCTACCACGGAAGGACCTACGACCAGGGCAAAAAAATATCCTGGGTGGATGGTCTGTCGGCGCTGTGGTACATACTCAGGTACAACCTGGCGCCCGGGGTGTCGACACGATCTTACATCGATGAGAGCAACAGAAAACTGGAACTGCTGCTTTAATTCATATAAACGACGATATTTTGTCCCAGCCGGAGCGTGTCTCTGCTGCGGATGGAATTCCATGCGGTGAGTTGGTTCACGTAGACATCGTATCTGCGGGCTATTCCCCACAGGGTATCGCCGGACCGCACCCGGTGGACCAGGGAGCCCTGTTGTGATTCCGTACCGGCAAAGGCCAGTCCCGGTGTGCTGGATATGGCGCTTTCAGACAATGGGATGAGCAGGCTTTTTCCGGCCCGGATGAAGGTGCCCTTCAAGTGATTCGATTGTTGCAGGGCGGACACGGACACGCCGTAATTTCGCGCAATCCTGCCCAGCGTATCGCCCTGCCGGATGGTGTAACTACCCCACTTCACCCGTGCCGAATCGGGCAGGGATGCCAGCGCCTGTTGCAGCGCCGCCGCACTTGAAACCGGCACCAGCAGGCGATGCGGGCCATCCGGGTCGGTGGACCATCTTTTGAATGCCGCGTTCAGATGCCTGATTTCCTTCGCGTTCAATCCGGACAGTTCACGCGCAACGTTGAGATCGATCTGGCCACCGGTGTCCACCGAGGTGAAGTAAGGCTCGTTGGGGATGGAACTCAGGCTGATTCCGAAACGGGACGGATCGTTGATGATCTCCTTGAAGGCGACGAGTTTCGGGACGTAACGACGGGTCTCGGCCTTCAA
>CAXMTM010000147.1:0-2506 GCA_964196385.1 Arenicellales bacterium | reverse complement strand
GCCGCGCCCGCCCTCTGCGCTTTGTCCTGTGCCATTTTCGAGGCGCTTGTTCTGGCAAGATCCAGGGCCTGGTGCCACGTTTCCAGTTCGATCAGTCCATCGTTCAGGTGCACAAGGTAAGCTCCGCCGCCCGGGCGGCTGATCAGGATCTGGCAGCTCTGGATAATCAATCCGGTCACTGCACCCACCGCGTTGGCGACTTCGAAATGTTTTGGCATGACTATTTCGCAACCCAGACGCCGGCCTATTTCCGGATAGTAGGCCTTTACCGGTGCACCGACGGCAACGATGGATGAATTCAGTCTGATTTCCACGCTGGCCAGGCCCACACGCTTGTAGCCCCGGCTGATCAGGGATTTGAAAGGCTCACCCGTTTGTTTTCGGGAAAGGACAATGCCGTGTTGGCGCGTATCGTGAGATTGCAACGCAAGCTCCAGCAAGCTGCGGCTGGCATTGATCTGGACGGCATCCCGGACTTCATCACAGAATTGCTCGATTTGAGCAATTGACGGCTTCTTGATGCCTCGCCGCCAGCGCAGTGTTGCCGCCGCGCCCAGTTCGGCCGCTGGTGATGACCACTCCGTGAACTCACCGGATACGTGCAGTGCGTCGGTGGGTGTAAAGCCCGAGTAACTGGCGTAGCCGGCACGACACAGCTCGTTCAGGTGTCGGCGATGACTGGGGCTGATGATGATGTGGTCGAGTGCACACGGGCCTTCTCGAAGGCGGTTCAATATTTCCACCTTTATGGGGTGAAGAGCGCTTGAATTGGGATGCTCGCGCTGCATCACGGCGAACCACCCGGAAAATGGAATGATGTCCTTGTGCGAGAGTTGGATCTTCAGTTCTTTACAAACGTCCTTACTGCGGCCGGTCAGGCTTATCGGGATCGCCCGTCTCGGTCCCAGCTGAATGCAGTCGTCGCGGTCGATATCGACCAGGCTGTCGCCGCCCAGGGCAAAGGTGCGCAAATCAATGGCCTGGATCATGGTGCGTGCACCGCCGACTATGGCACCCTCATCATTGAGCTTGACGCGGCCTTCCAGCAGCACACCGATGTCCGTTGTCGTCCCTCCCATATCCGACAGGATGAAGTTATCCCTTCCCGAAAGCGCTTGGGCGCCGATCATGCTGGCTGCGGGCCCGGACAGGATGGTTTCGATGGGCCGTTGCTGAACCACTTCCGCCGCGACCACGGTTCCATCGCCCTTGACCACCATCAACGGTGCTTCGAGTTCGAGTTCCGTCATGCACCGTCTGACGGCAAGGATCAGACCGCGGATTTTGGGGATCAGGCTGGCGTTCAGGGCGGTGGTCAACGCGCGCCGCGGTGCATCCAGGGCTGAGGTCAATTCGTGCCCGCAGGTCACGGGTTTGTCGCACAACCGGTTAATAATTTCCTTGGCACGCAGTTCGTGTGATGGGTTGCGCACACTGAACTGGGCGGAGATTGCGAAGGCGTCCGCCTCGCCCATCTGTTCGCGCACGATTTTCTCAAGTTCGAATTCGTTCAACGTTGAGATTTCGCGGGCCATACTGTCGTGGCCGCCGCACACACTGAATATTTTTACGTCTCCCAACTTTTCCCGGATCAGGCTCTTGTCGATCATTGCCTGTTCATATCCAATGAATATGGCGCACACCGGGGATCCATCACCTTCGACCAGGGCATTGGTTGCCAGTGTGGTGGATATCGAGACCATTTTAACGTCGGGCAGGGTGCTGCCTTCGGGCAGGTCGTCGAGCACTCTGCGCATCGCACGCTCAAGCCCGTCGCCGAGATCATGGCGTGTGGTCAGCGCTTTGTTGCTGCACAGGATCGATGAATCCGCGGCGTTCAGGATCACGGCATCGGTGAAAGTGCCGCCAGTATCGATGCCCAGATAGAGATTTTGATCTTTACTTTTTTCAGTCACGCGAATTGCCTGCCGCCCGGAAAGTAATGAGAGGAAGGCGCGCATTTTACTCCAAAATGCGGCAGCGAAAAGTGCCTTATTATTTGTCAGACCGCCTGGTGCGGGTGTTGCTGCCGGGCTTCGGAGGAAAATTCTGTGCCCTACACGAAAATCATTGAATACCCGGTATGTTGAACGGTAAGGTATCCCGGTGTGCAACGGATTGATACACATCACCCGGTTATTGGACGGATGTGGGACATGCCGGGATTAAAAATAATAGGCCATCGCGGTCGGTTCATGTAAACGTCGGAGAGATTAAAGGGAACACCATGATAGTTAAAGACAAGTGCGTCATTGTTACAGGTGGTGGGGAAGGTATAGGCCGTGCCATTGCTGAAACGTTTGCGCGGGAGGGGGCACAGGTCTTCCTGTGTCATATCAACGCCGAAAGCGTGGACCGTATGAATCGACCCGAACAGGGAATCCACGCGGTCAAAACGGATGTCTCCAGTGAAGCCGGGGTCGAACGTTTTTTTGATTCAGCGTTGGCACACTTCGATGGCCGACTGGATGTGCTGGTCAATAATGCCGGGGTGGGTGGACCGACC
>CAXMTM010000146.1:0-4913 GCA_964196385.1 Arenicellales bacterium | reverse complement strand
ATACGACATCGCCGGGCATGACTTGTCCAAACGCGCCAATCAGGAGCCGTTTTGCATTGTGTTAAAGGTCCGAAAGTGGCCGAACCAAGAAGTACAGTAATCTCCACCAAAGTAATGATGACCATCCAACGAACGTCAACTCTGCCCGAAAGCGGACGTTCAGAATCATCCCACTCCCCGGCCCCTGAGACCGTGCATCTGGGGCGAGTGAAAAACTGAAATTCTGAAATTCTGAAATCCTGAAATTCTGGCTGGCAGGGTCACCGGTCACGATGTTAGATTTTCAGTTTTCCAGGTTTTCAGGTTCCCGCCCCGGACCCCCGCAGTGAAAACCTGCCCGTGACCCGTCATCGACGCCATCACCGCTGCACTGTCGGAGTCGGCGGCAAGGGTGCCCCACTGTGTTCCGGTCTGCCCCGCTCTCGGACATTTTCGCCGACGGTGTTCTCCCGTCCCATCCGACCGCCCCGCCCCGCACACGGCCGCAGAGTCGTCAGTTTGGACACGGCTCGGTCGCCATAAATCCGCAACTCGTTGCGCACAATTAATTTTCACGGATAAAACGCGCCGTATGCCGATCGGTGCAATCGCATAGGTTCGGTCTGAGGTCGGTCGAGGCCATCAAGAAATGGGGCCACAAGAAAAGCACTTAAACTTCTTTATCTTATTTGCTTCATAAATGACTGTATCTGGTACTGTTAATCACTAGGTCGGCGGTTCGAGCCCGTTCCAGGGAGCCATTTTAAATCTTCAGCTTACGATTCATTGCCCGGCATCGGGCGCTCGTCGTGGGCGGTATAAGAGATCGAAAGTCACCGGGTGGGTGCCCTGCCCCGTCCCCGCCGTCGGCATTCCTATATATATGAGGCCACCCAGAAAGGCGGCCCCGGAACGGATAAAGGAACCATAAGTCACCGGGTCGGCGGTGAGGGGCTCCGGCGGGGCCCACCATCCATAAGTCAATGGCTTTCGCCGACGACCTCAAGTGGGCCATTTTTCAGCCGTTTCACATAGGGCTCACGGTATTGGCCCGACATCGTGGTTTCCGGGGGAAAGTGAAAGGGCCTCTTTTTTATGCGTGGATGGGTTGGTTGAAGGTATGCTTTCGGTTATCCAGACATCCCATACATTCAGTAAATACCCTAGTGAAGCTTTCCTGTTAGGCGACTATCGGCCTATAGTTGAAAAAGTCTGTTTCTGGCAGTGGAGAAACGCTCAAATTCCTGATCACCAAGGCGATCACTGAAAGGGATTTCAGCAAGGATGGAATGCATACTCCATAGAACAGTAATATTCTTGTAAGAACGTATCCTTACGTCTACAAAAAATAAGCCCGCTATGGCCACAGAACCTCAAATAACACCCAAGAAAATATTCGCCGACTTGTCCAGGGATGTCATTGGACAGGACCAGGCCCTCCAGGATATGTCGGTTGCTATATACAAGCATCTTATGGAGCACTCAGTGGGCAATGTGCTCATGATTGGCAATTCGGGTACCGGAAAAACAACAATCATGCGGGCGGTGGAGCGGTTTTTCTCCCAGACCGAGGGGTTTGAGAAGTACTCTACCATCATCCGTATTAATGCCAATCTTGTCGCCGATCTGGCGAGCCGCGGAAAGCAAACCAATATTGTCATGGACCGATTGGCACGCCAGGCAGCAAATATCCTCGGCGAAAGGGCTGACCTCGAGACCATGCAGGTGTATGTCTCGCATGGTCTCGTCTGTGTTGATGAAGTGGACAAGATCCGGTCGATGGTTGGTGGGGAGCCCAACGTCAAGGGAATCGTTGCCCAGGACAGCCTGCTCACTCTCATGGAGAACGAGAATGTGCGGGTTGAGATGCCCTATTTCAATGCAGGCAGTTGGCATTCACTGACAACGCCAATCAATACAGAGCATGTCCTGTTTGTCGCCGGTGGCGCCTTCGAGGAACTTTATGATCAGGTCTATTACCGGGTCGCCAAGAAATCAGGGGCCGACAATCTCTGGATGATGGTGTCTCGTGCCGATGGCAGCCTTGAAAGAAGATTCATATTTGATCTCGCGCACCACATGACACAGGAAGACATATTCGGGTACGGCATGACGCCGCAATTTTTATCTCGCTTCGATAGCGTTGTCATGCTGGGTGATTTAAGTGCAACCCACCTGGTCAGGATATTCAGGGATACTCAAGGTGCCATTTGGCCCGCCGCGGTTGATTATTTCAGATATGCAGGTATCACCCTCACCATCACCGAGGAGGCGGCATTCCTGATCGCCGACCTGGCGGCCAGGAAAAATCGACTGGGCGCTCGAGCATTGCGAGAAGTGTTCGGAACAATAGTCAAGCGTCTGGAATTTGATCCACTCACCACGGGGCTGGTCCGGGAACAGGAAGGACAACAGGTGCTCGAGATTACCAAAGAAGTGGTCGATGCCTCCCAGCCGCCGGAGTAGAGAATTCAGGGGACAATATACCTATTTAAACCAGTCAGTCCCTGTTGTCTGACCTCCTCTTTCGTTCGGGCCGTGCAGGCTTCAACGTACACCCCGACAGTTGCTCTGCCGTTTCTATAAATGCCTCGTCACCGAGAGGTCGGCGGTTCGAGCCCGTCCCAGGGAGCCATTTTAAATCTTCAGCTTGCGCCCCCCATCACCCGGCATCGGTTCTGATCATGAGATCGACAGTCACCGGGTCAGCCACACGGGCACCCTCGTCTTCTCAGCCGATGACCCTTGGGCTACACTCTTGATAGCCCTGCTTCAATTCTTCAGCTTACGAGTCATCTCTTTGAAACGTATTAGTCGCGAACCTTTTTTAAGGGCCGACTATCTAGGGTTGTTCCCGGCTGGTGGCCAGCCTGATGCCAATCGGCCCCTGTGGAAGGTATAACTCGAGTTGCTGTTCATCCCGCTGCACCCGCAACAGCACCTGCGCACCGGCAGTCCCCTGGGTGACCAGCGTGTTCAGTTCCTGACTAGTGAACACCCGCTGGCCGTTATACTCGATGATCCGGTCGTTTGCCCGCAGGTCGTATTGCTCAGCGGTCGAGTTCTGCATGATGTCGCGCACCACGACCCGGTTGGTCCGTCCAAGGGCGTAGAGCATGCGATCGTAGGCATCGTCCCCGATCTCCGGGCGTAACTCCTGGTAGGCATTCTGGACCTCGCGCTGTTCCTTGCGGTAGCGGGCGGTATTGAGCCAGTTCTCACGGCTGGCGCGGTCCTGCATATACAACAGTTTCAGGTCATATTCATCGAGACTCGCCTGGATCCGGGCTGCCTGTTCCTCCGGGATACCGGTTTCGATCAGGGCTTCGATGCTGGTGCGAAAAGTCTGTGGCGGTGCAGTGGATTCCGTTACCTCGTTTGTTTCCGTTGCCGGTGTCGCGGTTCCGGTGACAGGATATATTTCGGGTTTCCCTGCCATCACCTCCAGTGCTGCGACTCGTTCGGTCAGCGATAACTGCACCTGCTCAGCTTGCACAAGCCGCTGCTGCAGTCGGGCAATCGTGTCATCCAGGTTGTCTTCATACCGGCGGGCGATCTCCGGCGTGCCCGAAGGCGAATCGGCATTCGGTCCTCCCTGGCCGGGTACAGTGCCGCGCAAAAGATAGTATCCGGCGAATATGCCTATACACAGCATCGCAAGCAGAAGAAGGCTTTGCTTGCAAAATAGGAGACAGACCATGTTTTTCATTGTTTATAGGTTATAGAAATCCGACCGGATTAGTTACACATTCTGTTTTTGCTATAAAAAATCTAACAGCGCAGGTACGGGAATGTAGCGGGTGTAGGTTGATTTGCGCGTTTTGTCGTATGGGCCAAGGGACCGCACGGAGCCCGTTCGCGGCGAATTTATAGGACCATCCAGCTCGGGGCGGCGAGACTCAGGGGTTCGAGCCTGTCCCACCTTCGATATACATATATATGATACCCATCCAGTGGGATGGCAGCCCTGGACCTGCAAGGAGAAAGGGGGACTCATAATCCCTTGGTCGAAGGTTCGAGTCCTTCCAGGCCCACCATCTCCAATAGAAAACATCGTGTTATGGCATTGAGGCCGGGGGATCGGAATCCCTTGGTGCAGTCTGTCCGCCTTTTTTACCAGCGGTAAGAAATCCTAGGGTAGTTCTCGGCTGGATGCCAACCTGATGCCAATCGGCCCACGCGGAAGATAGAAATCAAGCTGCTGCTCATCCCGTTGCACACGCACCAGTACCAGTGCGCCGGCGTCACCCCCTTGGGTAACCAGGTCGTTCAGTTCCTGACCGGTGAATACCCGCTGGCCATCATACTCATATACCCGGTCGTTGGCTTGCAAGCCATACTGCTCAGCAGACGAGTTCTGCATGATGTCGCGAACCACTACACGGTTGCCCTGCCCGAGCGCATAGAGCATGCGGTCGTAGGCATCATCTCCGATCTCCGAACGCAACTGCCGGTACTCAGTCTGGGCTTGACGCTGTTCCTTTCTGTAGCGTGCAGTGTTGAGCCATCCCTCTCGGCTGGCGCGGTCCTTAATGTACAACTGCTTCAGGTCGTACTCGTCGAGACGCGATTGGATCAAGGCCGACTGCTCGGTAGGGATACCGGTCGCGATCAGGGCTTCAACGCTGGTGCGGAAGGTCTGTACCGGTGCAGAATGTTCTGATTCCTCAATTGTTTCTGTTTTTGGTATCCCGGTTCCGATATCCGGAAACGTCCCGGGCTTCCCGATCACTGCTTCCAGCACCGAGATCCGTTCAGCCAGCCATAACTGCTCCTGCTCGGCTTGCACGAGCCGCTGCTGCAACCGGGTAATCGTGTCATTCGGGTTCTCTTTATGCTGGTGGGCGATCTCCGGCGTGCCCGATGGCGCATTGGCATTCTCGCCGCGCAACAGATAGTAGCCGGCGATAATGCCTAGACACAGCACCACAATC
>CAXMTM010000145.1:0-4381 GCA_964196385.1 Arenicellales bacterium | reverse complement strand
TCACGCCATCTTTGGCCGCTCCTCAATCGCGAAATCCTCGACGTAGCCCTGCTACGCCTGCGGTTTCGCTCAATCGTCGCAGCCAAATCTGGTGCAAATCTGCGCGCCAACTCTGTGAATTTATTCTGGCGCGGGCCCTTACTGTTACGGTCGCCTGAGTCCCGATCACATAGATGGCCGGGGCATGCGTTCCCGGCCACCGGCCGGGCCAGTCGCACTGGAACCGGCCAATCGTTCCTCGATCAACCGGTTCCACAGCGACCGTGAACAAATCACGTTCGCCGGACAGACTCCTAGTGAGGGCTCGTCAATCCGGTGAGATTTGGGGGCTAGACGAAAGGCGGATTGGCAGCCGCTTGCTGCCCCAGTCCCCGGGCCCGCCGTCGAAGACTCCCGCACAAGGGCTGTTGCAGCGATTGCAACGCCCGGTTTTGTCTAAGGCCCAGTGGGTCAACTCGTACCAGTCCCTGCCGATCAGTTGGGCGCCGCAGTCATGACAATAGGTACTGCCACCCTGCCTGTCATGGACATTACCGGTATAGGCATAACGGACGCCGTTGTCCGTGGCGATGCGACGGGCAAGACTTAAAGTCTTTGCAGGGGTATGGCTTTTGTCCCGCATCTTATAGTCGGGGTGATACGCGGAAAAGTGCATGGGGACATCGCGGCCCAGGTTCTCCACAACCCACCTGGTCATGGCCTCGAGTTCCGCCGGGGAATCGTTTTCTTCCGGGATCAGCAATGTGGTGGTTTCGAACCAGACATTGGTTTCGTGTTTCAGATACTGCAAAGTATCCAGCACCGGTTGCAACTCGCCACCGCAGATCTTTTTATAAAACCTCTCAGTGAACGCCTTGAGGTCGACGTTGGCCGCATCCATCCGGCTGAAAAACTCCGACCGCGGTTCGGCACAGACATAACCTGCCGTCACTGCAACAGTCTTGACATCGACCTCACGGCAGGCCTGGGCGATATCTATCGCGTACTCGTGAAAAATTACCGGATCGTTGTAAGTGAAAGCGACACTCCCGCACCCCGACTCTTTGGCGACCTTGGCGATGCGTTCCGGCGAGGCACTGTCGGCCAGCGTATCCATCTGCCGTGATTTACTGATGTCCCAGTTCTGGCAAAATTTGCAGGCAAGATTACAACCCGCCGTGCCGAAAGATAGCACCGGCGTTCCGGGTAAAAAATGATTGAGGGGTTTCTTCTCTATGGGGTCCACACAAAACCCGCTTGACCGCCCGTAGGTCGTCAACACGATTTGGTCGTCCACTCGCTTCCGAACGAAACACAGCCCTTGCTGACCCTCTCGCAACCGGCAATATCTTGGGCACAGGTCGCACTGGATGCGCTGGTCATCTAAAACGTGCCAATACCGGGTAGGGAAGTTGTCCACTTGAAAGGGTACGACCTGGTTGATTAATTGGTATATATGTGGTCTATATTTCGCCAATTCAATGGTATGATCAGTATACTGGCTGAACTATCCAGATCGTGGTTTTCTATTACTTTTATTCAAATGCGCAACATAAGACCTCCAGCGGTCGCCGGTACGTTCTATCCCCGTAACGCAGACCAACTCAATGCCCAGGTGCACGGCTATTTGAATAGTGCGAAACCGGCGCGGAACACCCCAACGGCGATCATCGCCCCCCACGCGGGTTATATGTACTCCGGCCCGATCGCCGGCTCCGCGTACGCTCCATTGCTGCCGCTCAGCGCCGAAATCCACCGGGTGGTTCTGCTCGGCCCCGCTCACCGGGAATATGTAAACGGAATAGCAGCCAGTACGGCTGAGGCATTCAAAACCCCGCTTGGAGACATTGCACTCGACCTATCTGCGATCCGGAATCTGGTGTCGGAACTGGATTTCGTTGAGTACAACGACAGCGCACATGAACTGGAGCATAGCCTGGAGGTTCAGCTGCCCTTCCTGCAGGTCACACTCAGGGATTTCCGTTTGATCCCGCTTGCTGTTGGCGGTGCGCGACCGGACCAGGTGGAGGAACTACTTGAAAAACTCGATCTCGACAGTTCATCTCTGCTGGTGATCAGTTCTGACCTGAGCCACTATCATGCCTATGCCGATGCACAGCAGATAGACCGGTACACGACACAAAAGATAGAGGCGCTCGACCCCACCGGCCTGTCCGGTGAAAATGCATGCGGCCAGAGGCCGGTTTGCGGGTTGTTGCGTTATGCGGTGAATCATGGGCTGCGCTGCGAGGTGCTCGACGTACGCAATTCCGGGGATACCGCCGGGGACCGTGACCGGGTCGTCGGCTATGGCGCGTATCTGTTTTACCGGCAACGACAACATGATTCGGCCTGAACAGCGCAAACGGCTGACCCGGCTGGCCTCCCTTTCTATCGAGCACGGGGTACGGCAGGGGCGCGCATTGCCGGTGCATAGCAGCGAGTGGCCCGCCGAACTTTATGAAATGAGATGCAGCTTCGTGACCCTGCACAAACACGGAGAATTACGCGGCTGTATAGGCAGCCTGGTTGCCACGCAGCCCCTGGCGCAAGACGTGTCACATCACGCCTTCGGCGCCGCCTTCAGGGATCCCCGATTTCGTCCGGTTGTGGTGGACGAACTGGAATCACTGCACGTTCATATCTCCGTTTTGTCCGCCCCATCCGCAGTCTCCTTCGACAATGAAACTGATCTGCTCGATGTGATTCAGCCCGGGCGTGACGGGCTGATATTGAGGGAAGGGACCCGGCAGGCAACTTTCCTGCCCGCTGTCTGGGAAAATCTTCCTGAACCCGTGCAATTCCTGGCACAGCTCAAACTCAAGGCGGGTTTGGACAGAAACTACTGGTCGGACAAAATTTCTATCGAACGTTACACCACCGAGTCGTGGTGATGCCGTGCAGCTGCACACTCACTCCCCCATCCAGGCGGCAAAGCGCTCAGCGACCTCCGCACCGTTGTCAGCCCACCAGTACGGGTCCGCAATCACGCTGCGCGCCATCACCTCCGGGCGATTGGGCATATGCGGCATGATGTTCCGGCCGTCGTGGAAGAACGGTTCGTTGGCGGCGATGATGTCCAGACCTGATTTACGCATGGGACCATAGTTGATCCATTTGGCCTGAGCGGCCTGTTGTTCTGGCGCCGACGCGAATATCATAAAGTCCAGGGCCTGGTCACGGTTTTGCGTCCCCTTGACCATGACGATGTGCTCCTGCTCCAGAACCTGGCCATCCCAAACAATATCGAAGGGCTGGTTCCCGGTCAGGATCGCAGCGCCGCTGCGGCCGTTGTAGGCAATAGCCATAACCACCTCACCGCTGCTGACCATTTCCAGCGGCTGCGAACCGGCGGACCAGAACACGACGTGGTCCTTGATAGTGTCGAGTTTGGCAAAGGCACGATCCATGCCATCTTCAGTGCTCATCTCGTCATAGACCCTGCCCGGCGCTACACCGTCCGCCACCAGGGCCATCTCGATGTTGGCACTGGCCCAGGAGTGGATACCGCGCTTGCCGGGGAACCTGTTTACGTCGTAAAAATCGGCCATGCTTTCGGGGCCAGTACCCTCGGCATACCGGCTCTTGTCGTAGAATATGACGTAGCTCCAGAATATTTGCGGCGCGGCGCAGTTCGAGACGGGCGGGACCATCATGTCGTCGACCATCGGCATGCCATCAGGCGCCGGAACGAACCTGGCCAAAGGCAACTCTTCGAACAGGCCCTCGTCACAACCGATGATGGCAATGTCGGACAACACATCCACTATATCCCAGGTTACTGCTCCGGCGTCGATCTGGGCCCTGATTTCATCCAAGCCGCCGTCGTAATTCTCCCAGGTGATTTTATTGCCTGTTTTCTTTTCCCAGGGTGCGCCATAGGCTCTTTGCTGGCTGTTGGTGTAAGCACCGCCCCAGGAGGCGACCGTAATATCCGCATGGGCGGCACAACCCCCCAGGAATGCGGCGAAAGCCGTGGCCGCTGCTCTGTACCTACGTACCATCAGTAAATCTCCAGATCCCGTCTCGCAGGATGCGTATATCAGTGTACCCTAACATAGTCATTTGAGCTGCGGCCGAGCGATTAATACCAATTTCCCGGCCGTACCCGTTGACCTTACGTAACCGTCTATGTAACGATAATCAGTTCAGATAATAAATATTAGATAAATCATCGGAGGATCATGTGTTGAAATCAAAAGTTGCGGGGCTGTCCGCTGAGTGATAAGAGCGTTGCTGGAACGCTACTTTCGGCCCTCCGTCCGTCAAAGAAAGTATGGACACATGGACGCTCTGCCTGGCGACCGGTTGCGCTGTAAGACTGCTTATTCGCCGCCCCGGTTGTAATGTGTACCCGGTTCTCCAATAATTCATGCATACTATCAAGAAAGCACCATGACCG
>CAXMTM010000144.1:0-4935 GCA_964196385.1 Arenicellales bacterium | reverse complement strand
GTGCCCTGTCGGACAACAGCGACTGGATCAGGGGAGCAGCGGCCCTTGCCTCGCCAACGGAGACGGCATGTATCCAGATATCGGCAGAGGGGTCCACACTGATTCTGCCGAACCGCTCCCCCCAGCGATGCCAGTAGTCCGAATTCTTGAATCCACGGACCAGCAGCCGTATCAGGATAACCGGTAAAAACAGGTACAGAAACAGCGTATAGAGGTATTTCACTCCAGCCCCAGCCAGTCGCGGGCACCAAGAAAGCGTTCGTACAACTCTGCTTCCGCACTGTCTGCGGCAGGCCGATAATTATAGCGCCAGCTCACCCTGGGCGGCAGCGACATCAGGATCGACTCGGTGCGCCCGCCGGATTGCAGTCCAAACAAGGTACCGCGGTCATATACCAGGTTGAATTCAACGTATCGGCCCCGCCGGTATAGCTGCCATTCCCTTTCCGCCTGGCCGTATTTCATATCTTTTCTTCTTTGCACTATCGGCCTGTAAGCCCGCAGGTATCCATCCCCGACAGCGCGCATGAACCTGAAGCAACGTTCGAATCCCCACTGGTTCAAGTCATCGAAAAACAGCCCGCCCACGCCGCGGGTTTCCGCACGGTGATTCAAATAGAAATACTCATCACACCATTTTTTGAAGCGGGGGTAAACATCGTCGCCAAATTCCCTGCACACGTCGAACGCGGTGTGGTGCCAGTGTTCTGCGTCTTCAGTGAAGCCGTAGCAGGGCGTGAGATCGAATCCGCCACCGAACCACCAGGTTGGTGATGACTTGTCTGTGCCGGATACAAAAAAGCGCACGTTCATGTGCGACGTGGGGACATAGGGGTTTTTGGGATGGATCACCAACGACACGCCCAGCGCCTGAAAACTCTGACCGCTCAATTCCGGGTGTCGGGCAGTAGCCGCGGCAGGCAACCCGGAGCCGATGATATTGGAAAAATTTACCCCGCCCTGCTCAATCACCCCGCCTTCGCCAAGCACCCGGGTAATACCACCGCCACCTTGTGGATATGACCACTTTTCTTGCTGGAAGCGGCCACTGCCGTCTTCCTCTTCGAGAGCCCGGCATATGTCGTCCTGCAGAGACAGCAGATATTCCTTAACAGCCTCGATATTGGGCATGTCCCTCTCTTTGCACACTAACCGTTCCTTAGCACGCGATTGGTCACCGCATCCCGTATTTCACTGGGCTTCGCATGCCCCCCCAGATTGCCGGCCAGTATGAAATCGATCTCGTTGCCGAACTCCCTGTACACGGCCCGGGCTGATCTGGCCGGGGGGCGCTTGTGTCGATTTGCGCTGGTCGAAATCAACGCGATCCTGGCGTGGTTACACAATGCCGCCGCTCCCCGATGTGCGGTTACTCTCACCGCGATAGCCCGGTATTCTCCGGTCAGCCATGGGGACACCCCGGGCCGGGCGGGCATGAGCCAAGTCACCGGGCCCGGCCACACAGCGGTGGCCCGTCGCAACTGGCGCGGGTCGCACGCGATATAAGACAACAATTGCTGCAGTCTCGCCGAGATGACAATCAATCCGTGTTGCCATTGCCGCCGTTTGATGCGCAGCAGACGACGGATGGCCCGGTGTTGCCTCGGGTCACACCCCAGGCCGTAGCAAGATTCCGTCGGGTAGGCAACAATACCCCCGGAGCGGATGACCTCAGCGGCTGTTTTTAGTTCGCTTTTATCCACAATCGGCGCCTGGCTCAATTCTCAGATTGTTTGCTGCAGTGCCTCGTCTTTGGCCAGTACCTGACTGGTCTGATGTTGCCGATCCTGTTGTAGTTTCTTTGTGGTCCGGGGATCGAACAGGCCTATGATCTGCGCTGCCAGATAGGCGGCATTTTTTGCCCCGGCCTTGCCGATCGCAACACAAGCCACCGGGACCCCTCCAGGCATTTGTACCGTGGACAGCAGTGCATCCTGCCCTCTCAGGGGGCCGGCATCCATGGGCACACCGATAACCGGTTTCAGGGTCAGCGCGGCTACCGCGCCGGCCAGGTGGGCGGCCAGACCCGCAGCGGCAATAAATACGGCACAACCCCGCCGGTCCGCGTCCTTGACATACTGGTGGGTAACATCGGGAGTTCGGTGCGCGGAGGTGATCTTTACCTCCCACGGGATCTGGAGTTCGGTCAACGTCTGCAGAGTGGTCTGCATTACCTCCAGATCCGAGTCGGAGCCCATGAGTACGGCGACGAAATGTTCAGTCATAATAGAAAGCGCTCAGTCATAAAAAACGTGATCCAAGTATGGGAAAGGTACGAAAAAACAGATACACAATACATTGCGCGGGTTTTAATTTCACTGTTCCCGGCGAACTGCCCTGTACCCTATATCGGTTCGATAATACACATCCTGCCAGTGGATGCCTGAAACAACGCCATAGGCCGATGTCCGTGCGGCACTGACGTTATCGCCCAATGCGGTGACGCACAAAACCCGGCCGCCGCTGGTCACCACCTTGCCATCCCGGATTTGGGTGCCCGCATGAAACGTCTTGACCGTATCGGAACCGGCCGTGCCCAACCCGGTAATTTCGTGCCCGCTCTGGTAGGTGTCGGGATAACCCCCGGCCGCCATTACGACACCCAGTGCCGCCCGTGGGTCCCAATCGACCGCGGCCTCATCAAGCCGGCCCTGCAGCGCAAGCTCACACAGCGCCACCAGATCGGATTTCAGCCTCATCAGAACCGGTTGCGTTTCAGGGTCTCCTAAACGGCAGTTGTATTCCACAACGTTCACCGTTCCATCACCCGCAATCATCAGGCCGGCGTACAGAAATCCCGTATAGGGCATACCTTCCTGCGCCAGGCCCCGCACCGTCGGCGCAATTATCTGCTCCATAATCGTGTGGTGAACGGAATCCGTTATCACGGGGGCTGGTGAATAAGCGCCCATGCCACCGGTGTTGGGCCCCCTGTCCCCGTTGTCTCTCGCCTTGTGATCCTGGGAACCGGCCAATGGCAGGATGTTTTTACCATCGACCATACAGATAAAGCTCGCTTCCTCGCCGGCCAGAAATTCTTCGACGACCACTTTTTCTCCGGCCGAACCGAATCGCCCGGACTGCAGGCACTGACTCACCGCCGCGACGGCCTGTTGCTCGTCCTGTACGACAAATACTCCTTTGCCCGCCGCCAGGCCATCGGCTTTCACCACTATGGGCACACCAACTTTCTTTATGTAGCGTTCGGCCGCGGTAATGTCATCGAAGCTCTGGTAGGCCGCCGTAGGGATGTTGTGCCGAACAAGAAAGTCCTTGGTAAAAGACTTGGACCCCTCGAGCTGCGCCGCCGCCCGGGTCGGGCCGAAGCATCTCAGCCCGTGCTCCTGAAAGCGGTTGACCATGCCCCGCACCAGAGGGGCCTCGGGGCCCACTATGGTCAAGTCGATCCGCTTGTCAGTGGCAAACACCCGCAAAGCATCAATATCCCCGGCGCCGATCCCGACATTTTCAACTTTAGGCTCTGCAGCGGTTCCGGCATTGCCCGGTGCAACGAATACCTGCTCAACCTGAACGGACTGTGCCGCCTTCCACGCCAACGCGTGTTCTCTTCCGCCGCCGCCGACTATCAATACCTTCATGCTGTTCTTCCGGGGACAGTTTACTTCTTGAGTCTGAAACCGGGGACAGTATACTTTTTAAGCATGATCCAAATACAGATAGTACCCCGGGGCTTTGAGGCTTAATAAGTATACTGTCCCCGGTTTGTCAGGTCAGTGCCTGAAGTGCCGCATGCCCGTAAATACCATGGCGATGCCGTGCTCATTGCAGGCGGAGATGACCTCATCATCCCGCATGGAACCTCCGGGCTCAATGATCGCCGTTACGCCGGCCGCAGCCGCTGTGTCGATGGCATCCCGGAATGGAAAAAATGCGTCTGAAGCCATCACTGATCCGCTGACCTCCAGCCCGGCGTGCTCCGCCTTGATGGCCGCGATCCTTGCCGAATTCACCCGGCTCATTTGCCCGGCCCCCACCCCGATCGTGACCCGGTTTTTTGCATAAACGATGGCATTGGATTTGACAAACTTGGCGACGCGCCAGGCAAACAGCAGGTCTTCGGTTTCCCCATCTGCCGGACTCCTCTGTGTTACCGTTTTCCATTCCGCGTACAGATCAGCATCGGAGCCCTGCACCAGCAGCCCGCCATTGACGCGTTTGAAGTCCAGATATCCCTGATTTTCAGTGTGTGTCATGCCGCACTTGAGAAGCCGCACGTTTTTCCTGGCGGACAGGACATCCGCGGCTTCCGGTTCGAAATCCGGGGCTACGATGACCTCGACGAACTGCCTTTCCGTAATCGCCCGCGCAACGTCTGCGGACAGCGCCCCGTTGAATGCAATGATGCCGCCGAAGGCTGACTCCGGGTCAGTGGAATACGCCCGATTATAAGCCTCCAGTATTGTGCTGTCGGTAGCGACGCCGCAGGGGTTGGCGTGTTTGACGATGACACAGGTCGGACCAGTGAACTGTTTGACACACTGAAGTGCGGCATCGGTATCGGCAATGTTATTGTACGACAACTCCTTACCCTGCAGTTGCCTCGCATTAGCGATGGTGCCGGCGGCGGGACTGAGCTCCGTGTAAAAAGCCGCCTGCTGATGTGGGTTCTCACCGTATCGCATTGTCTGTCTTTTTCGGAACTGCAAGTTGATGGTATTCGGAAACTTTTCTTTTTCCCCACCGGGTTTCGTTGTACCCAGATAGTTGGCAATCAAACCGTCGTAGCGGGCGGTATGCTCAAAGGCGGCCAACGCCAGCTTATAGCGGGTGCCGGCATCGACCGAACCCTGCTCCTTTATCTGGGCCAGCACAGGACCATAATCCGAGCTGTCCACAAGCACCGTGACATCACGGTAGTTCTTGGCGGCCGCCCTGACCATGGTGGGACCGCCAATATCGATATTCTCGATGGCC
>CAXMTM010000143.1:0-6902 GCA_964196385.1 Arenicellales bacterium | reverse complement strand
CCATTTTATCGATCATTTGAGGAGAATAGTTATTCATATTTGACAAAAATGGGCGGAAAAATGGGCCAAAAGGGCTTTTCCGCAGTAGGCTCTCTATTCTTGGACCGGCTCCTAGGCCACGATCATATCAAGCGCAGAGCGACTCAACCGCTCGCACCCTGTATCGTTGACCAGCACGGTGTGGCCGAGGGTCATGGCGTTGCCGCTGTCGCTGTTGAAGAAAATCATGTGCAGGAATATCACCATGTTGGGCTGGGCGATAACCGGGTTCCCGGTGTACAGCATCGGCCAGTCCATCCAGGTTGGCGTATAGGTGGTTCCCTGGCTGTAGCCGCATGCATTGAGGCGGTGGTCCTTGAGGCCGTTGGCGTCGGCCACCCGGGCGTGGGCGTCGAATACCTCTCCCAGGGGCTGACCGGGGGTCAGGGCTTCCTCGCAGGCGCTCAGCGCCTCAACCGCAACTTTGTGCATGTGACGATGTTCGTCGGTGACGTGGCCGACAATTACGGTGCGCATCATGGCAGCGTGATAGTGCCGGTACGCGCCGGCCCACTCCAGGGTGATCTGGTCGTTATCGCGGAGGTTTTTGCGACCGGTAAAATACCGGCACAACAAGGCGTCCTCCCCGGCGCCAATGATGAACTCGTTTGCCGGGTAATCTCCGCCGCCCTTGAAGATGGCGGCGTGCATGGCCGCCAGGATATCGCCTTCCCATGCGCCCGGGGCAATCAGTTCCCGGGCGGCGTCCAGTGCATCGTCAGCCAGTGCGGCCGCTTTTTTAACGTAGTCCAGTTCAGACGGTGATTTTATGATTCGCAGGTTGCTGACTATGCCGGAAGCGTCTTCATAGCTGCAAAAGCCCTGTAACAGGGGTTCGAGCCTGCGCCAGTTGTGCGCGGTGAGTCCGTAGGCGTCAAACTCGATACCGATGGTTTTGCCCTGGCAACCGTACTCTTCAAGTAGGGTTTTCAGATCTTCCGCCGGATTTGCCCCGGCCCGATCCGTCCATACACGGATGTCTTCGATGTCTGAAGTATGCTGCGCCTGTCTCAGATCGGGGGTGCGGGTGAGCAGCGTCGTATCACCGTTGGCGCCAAGGTACAGGCACTGAAAAAAACAATAGCCAAACGTGTCATACCCGGTCAGGTAAAAATCACTTTCCTGTCTGAAGATCAGTAGCGCGTGTAACCCACGCTCTTTCAGTTGACTACAGGTGCGGTCCCGTCTGTCGTGCAGTTCTTGCCTCGAAAAATGTAGTGCCATCGATCAACCACCAAAGCTGGTTACACAATATCCAGTGTAGATTGTGCAGGATTTGCCGGGTGAAAATATACAACATGCCGGTGGAAATTCGTCATGAATTTTTCTGTCGGAGCACACGAACCGGTTGTCTCCCGGGGATGCCCCCGGTTATGAAACCACTCAACCTCAGCGTTCCTCCTGCCGAGATTACAGTGGTGCGCATTGACCCCGGTGAAAAATGGGCCTTGAGTACAAACTTCAAAGCGCGTATAAGGCGCACGAATCAGGGCCGCCGCGAGGGCGGCCTTTTTTCTTAAAGGCGCACCAGAGACTTGCCACCATGAGCATTGCAACTAACCTCCGTCTGCTGACTTCATTGCTGATGTCCGTGGCACTGTTGATGCTTGGCAACGGCGTGTTCTCGACATTTCTGGCGCTGCGCGCCAGTGCGGAAGGATTCAGCAATGACGTCATTGGGTGGATAGCGTCGTCGTACTATATCGGACTCATATTGGGTACGTTCAAATGCGGGGCTCTGGTCAATCGCATCGGTCACATCCGTGCCTTTGCCACGTTCTCCGCAATCAGCGCCGTATGCATACTCACCTTTGGGTTGTTCGTATCACCCAGCGCCTGGATCGCGTTGCGAATCGTACTGGGTTTCAACCTCGCCGGCTTGTACATGGTTGCCGAAAGCTGGCTCAATACCAAAGCGACATCGGAGACCCGGGGAACAATTCTTTCAATCTATATGACCATCACTTACCTGGCCCTGGGTGGTGGACAGTTTCTGATCAACGTTGCGGATATAGGAGGTGACTCGCTGTTCATGATCTCCGCCATTTTACTGACGCTGGCGTTGGTGCCCGTGTCCATTACGCGTGCTTCGCATCCGGATCCGGTGGAGTCGAGTCACATGAGCATGGGCGCGTTGTTTGCTATTTCGCCGGTGGCTGCGGTGGGTTGTGTGGTGAGCGGCATCATCGTTGGATCCATGTTTGGTATGGGCCCCATTTACGCAAAGGAGCAGGGGCTGGATACACAGGGCATATCCTTGTTCATGGGCATTGTCATAATTGCCGGGTTGTTTACCCAGGTTCCCGTGGGCCAGTTATCCGATCGCCTTGATCGCCGCAGTGTGATCGTCGCTGTCACGGTGGGCGCCGCGCTGGTGGGCCTGGCCCTGATTTTCAGTGCCTACCTGCGAATAATTCCCCTCTATATCTGGATAGCGCTGTACGGTGGGTTCACCGCGACGCTGTACCCCCTTTGCGTCGCCTACGCCAACGACTACCTGGAACCGGGTCAGGTCGTTGCCGCCAGTGGCAGCCTGGTATTTGCGTTCGGCACAGGTGCTGCAGTCGGGCCGCCGGCGGCGGCATTATTCATGGATAACATGGGGCCGCGGGGTTTGTTTGCCCTGTCCTTTTGCATCTGCGTGCTGTACATCGGTTTCATCCTGTACAGAATGAGAATTCGGAGCTGGGCGCCAGTGGTGGACAAAGACCCTTATGTGCCTATGCCGGAGGTTATTGCAACTCCTGTTATCAGCGGTATAGACCCCCGTGCCGAGGTGGATGAGCGATATGACGTGACCGACGGCATCGACCGGGGAGGCACTGCCACTTGAATCGGCTTTTTCTGATGCAAACATCCAACGGCTGGGCAAGTATTCCATCCGGTCATCAACATTGGGGTCGGAAGGGCTGGTACTTGTTGCCATTTTTCCGTACCTTTACACAAATCTTGCACAAATCAGTGAAGCTGCGGGACCAGGAGCCTGTCTCGCCTCTTCATCAGAAAAAAGGATAACCATGGCATTACCGGATTTGATCACCCTGCACAATGGGGAAAAGGTTCCAGGAACCTTTTCCCGGCCGGAGATGGACGGCCGTGTATCACGCTTGCGTGCAATGATGGAACAGGATGGTATCGAAGCAGTCCTGTTTACTTCTTATCAAAACATCAACTACTACAGTGATTTTCTGTATTGTTCCTTCGGTCGGTCTTACGGGCTGATCGTCACCGATCAAGGGCTTACAACAATTTCAGCCAATATCGATGGCGGTCAACCCTGGCGGCGAAGTCCGGCAGACAATATCGTCTATACCGACTGGCAAAAAGACAATTACTTCAGGGCGGTAACGAAACTGATCAAAAACGGCGCCCTGGTGGGCGTCGAATTCGACCACCTCAACCTGCTCAATATGGACAAGCTCAAATCAGCGTTACCGGACTGCAGGTTCGTCGATATTGCCCCGGCCACTATGCGCTTGCGCATCATCAAGTCGGATGAAGAGATCACACACATCACGAAAATGACCGCCATCGCCGATATCGGCGGCGCGGCGTGTGTAGAAGCCATATCCGTGGGGACCCCCGAACATGAAGTCGCCCTGCATTCCACCCGGGCCATGGTACGGGAGATCGCCGAGCGTTTTCCGCACGCCGAGTTGATGGACACCTGGACCTGGTTCCAGTCCGGCCTTAATACCGACGGTGCCCACAACCCGGTCACCTCCAGGCGGATCGAGCGCGGGGACATCCTCAGTCTGAACTGCTTTCCGATGGTTGCGGGGTATTATGTTGCGCTTGAGCGCACCCTCTTTGCCGAACAGTGTTCGCAAGAGCACCTGCGGTTGTGGCAGGTAAACTGCGAGGTCCACGACAAGGGTAAAACCCTGATCAGGCCAGGCGCACGCTGCGCCGACATTGCGCACACGCTCAACGAGATCTATGCTGAACATGGACTGCTCGAGTCCCGGACCTTTGGTTATGGCCACTCGTTCGGTGTATTGTGCCATTATTACGGACGCGAGGCGGGGCTGGAACTGCGTGAAGATGTTGACACCGTATTGGAACCAAACATGGTGGTATCAATGGAACCAATGATCATGATCCCGCAAGGGCAACCGGGAGCCGGTGGATACAGGGAGCACGATATCCTGGTGGTGACCGAGGATGGCAACCGGAACATCACCGGCTTTCCATACGGCCCCGGGCACAATATTATTCAACATTAACCAGGAGCCTGTCCGAGCATAGATAGCCTCCTGGCCCACCGGATCCTTTAACAAACGTGAAATATTCAATATTCAGTATTCTGCGCAATGCCCGCGACTATCACCAGGGTTGGCAACGGGCCTGGCGCAGTCCGGACCCCAGGGCGCACTATGATGTCGTCATCGTCGGCGGTGGCGGCCATGGTCTCGCCACGGCGTACTATCTGGCGAAGGAGTGCGGTATCCGTAACGTTGCGGTGGTCGAGAAAAGCTGGCTCGGCGGAGGCAATACCGGGCGTAACACCACCATCGTCCGTTCAAACTATCTGTGGGATGCATCGGCGGCGATCTATGACCATGCGGTGGACCTGTGGCACGATTTGAGCCAGCAACTCAACTACAATGTGATGTATTCACCCCGTGGTTTGCTCCATCTCGCTCATAGTGTCCACGACATGCAGGAAATCGGCAGGCGGGGAAACTCCAATTTCCTGAATGGAATAGACGCCGAATTCCTGACACCGCAACAGGTCAAGCAGATGGTGCCGGTGATCAACCTAAACTGCCGCTATCCGGTGATGGGTGCGTTGTTGCAGCGCCGTGGCGGGGTGGCGCGACACGATGCGGTGGCCTGGGGTTACGCCCGGGCCGCGGATGAACTCGGCGTTGACATTATCCAGGATTGCGAGGTCACCGGGTTCAGGATCGAGAACGAAACGGTCAAGGGCGTGGAAACGACGCGGGGCGTCATCGGCGCGAACAAGGTCGGTTGCGTGGTGGCGGGTCACTGCAGTGTTCTGGCGGAGATGGCGGGCTTCAGGTTGCCGGTGGAGTCCTTTCCGCTGCAGGCGATGGTGTCGGAACCCATCAAACCGGTCATTGACTGCGTGGTCATGTCCAGCGGGGTGCATGCTTACCTCAGCCAGGGCGATAAAGGCGAACTGGTCATAGGCGCGAGTTCCGATGCTTACAATTCATATTCCCAGCGCGGTGGGTTCAACGTGATCGAGGACACCATAGGCGCCGTGGTCGAGCTTTACCCGATATTTTCCCGCATGCGCATGTTGCGCCAGTGGGGTGGTGTCGTCGATGTAACGGTCGATCGCTCCCCGTTGATTTCCAGAACACCGGTCAAAAACCTATTGTTCAACTGCGGATGGGGAACCGGCGGATTCAAGTCGACTCCGGGTTCCGGTCACGTTTTTGCACACTCCATCGCCGGCGCCGATATGCATCCCATAGCGGCACCGTTTTCCATCGACCGTTTCAACTCCGGCGCTCTGGTAGACGAAGGCGCCGCGGCGGCGGTAGCTCATTAGGCCAGAGACAGGAACATGCTGATTATAGATTGCCCATGGTGCGGAAGGCGTGAGCAGCCGGAGTTTGGCTTTCACGGCCAGGCACATATTGTGCGGCCGGAGAAACCGGATCAGTTGAGTGACGAACAGTGGGGAGACTACGTTTTCTTCAGAGACAACACCAAAGGCATTCACCATGAGCGGTGGGTGCACACCCACGGTTGCCGCCGCTGGTTCAATGCGGTGCGCGATACCGTCAGCGACGAATTTCTCGCCACCTACAAACCGGGCGAGCCGCCACCTGAGGTAGAAGAGCGAAAAGCAAAGTGATCAGGTACCAGCAAAACCGCCTTGGCAAGGGTGGCCGCATCGACCGCAGTCAAACGCTGCATTTCAGTTTTGACGGGGAACGGATGAGCGGTTACGCGGGGGATACCCTGGCCTCCGCTTTGCTCGCCAATGACGTACGTCTGGTCGGGCGCAGCTTCAAGTACCACCGGCCGCGGGGTATTTTCAGCGCCGGCGCCGAAGAGCCCAATGCACTGGTACAACTTGGGGAAGGCGCGTACAGCGAGCCCAACATGAAGGCGACACAGGTCGAGTTGTATGATGGCCTCACGGCCCAAAGCCAGAACCGGTGGCCCAGTCTTCGCTATGACATCGGTGCTATCAACTCGCTGGCGTCCAGACTGATCCCGGCGGGGTTCTACTATAAAACGTTCATGTGGCCCGCATCCATGTGGATGACCTACGAAAAGGTGATCCGCAAGACGGCGGGCCTGGGAAGATCCCCGGTGAGACCGGACCCGGATCGTTATGAGCATCGTCATGCGCACTGTGATGTGCTGGTGGTGGGGGCCGGACCCGCGGGGTTGGCGGCGGCGCTGGCGGCAGGTCGAAGCGGGGCCCGTGTGATCGTTGTCGATGAACAGTCGGAGTTTGGTGGTTCGCTGTTGTCGCAGCACACGCATATCGATGACAAACCCGCCCTGGACTGGGTTGACAATGTCAGCGGTGAACTGGGGATTATGGATAACGTTACCCTGCTGCCCCGGACCACGCTGACCGGATACTACGACTACAATTATCTGGTGGCGCTGGAACGGGTGACAGATCATCTGCCGCCGGGCAGCGGCGGCAACAAGCCGCGGCAGCGATTGTGGAAAATCAGGTCCCACCAGGTAGTGCTCACCACCGGTACCATCGAAAGGCCGCTGGTGTTCGCTGATAATGACCGGCCCGGTGTCATGCTGGCCGGCGCGGTTCAAAGTTACATCACACGTTATTCCGTTATGCCGGCTCGCGGCCTGGTCGTATTCACCAATAACGACAGCGCTTATCGTACGGCCATAGACGCCAG
>CAXMTM010000142.1:0-3043 GCA_964196385.1 Arenicellales bacterium | reverse complement strand
ATCGATTCCGACATGAACGCGCCGGCCTTCAGCGAGCGCGACGACCATGTCCCCGAGGTCGACCAAGTCTACCGTTTCAACGCCGACGTTACCCTGGCCATTCTGGCCGGCTTCATCGCCAATCGCCGCGTCATGGTGCAGGGCTTGCACGGAACAGGGAAATCGACCCATATCGAACAGGTTGCGGCCCGGCTGAACTGGCCTTGTGTGCGGGTCAACCTCGACGGACACATCAGCCGGCTCGATCTGGTGGGCAGGGATGCCATCGTGCTGCAGTCGGATAAACAGGTCACGCGGTTCCAGGAAGGGATCGTGCCGTGGTCGCTGCGCCGGCCGGTGGCGCTGGTGTTCGACGAGTACGATGCCGGCAGGCCCGACGTCATGTTCGTCATCCAGCGGATCCTGGAGCGGGATGGAAAATTCACCCTGCTGGACCAGAACCAGGTCATACGCCCGCATCCCTTTTTTCGTCTGTTTGCCACCTCCAACACCGTCGGGCTTGGCAACCTGACGGGCTTGTACCACGGCACCCAGATGCTGAACCACGCCCAGATCGATCGCTGGAATATCGTGGCCTCCCTGAACTACCTGCCCGCGGAAGAAGAAGCCGCAATCGTCCTGGCCAGGGTCCCGACACTCGACAGCCATCAGGGTCACGGGCAGATCAGTTCCATGGTGGAACTGGCCAACCTGACCCGCAAAGGCTTTGCGGCGGGGGATCTTTCGACCTTGATGTCACCGCGCACGGTGATCTCCTGGGCCGAGAACCTGGAGTATTTCGGAGATCTGGCGCGCGCCTTCAGACTGTCCTACCTCAACAAGTGCGACGAAGCCGAGCATCCCATCGTAGCGGAGTATTATCAGCGCTGCTTCAACCAGGAACTGGATACGTTCCACTCGCTGGTGCCGGGTACGATCTAGGCGCCTGTTCATGGATGCAGCACATCAAACCGTTCTTCGCCAGCAAGTAGTCGAAGAGTTGTGCGCGGCATCGGTGCGGGCGCTGTCGGGGCGAGCGAACCTCCACTTTCGCGGAGGCCGTTTGTATCAGGGAAAGAACCATGTGCCGGTATATGCTCCCCACCTGCAGGTCGACCTGGATGTGGACGACTTCGGGTCGTTCCGCGGGGCCATGGACAGCATCGCTTTGCGCTTGCTGCACTCGGATGACGATCTGCACGCCCGTCTGTGTCCCGGGGACCCGGTAGAAAGGATGGTTTTCGAACTGCTGGAGCAACTACGCGTGGAGACGCTCGCACCGGAATCCATGCCGGGCATCGCTCACAACCTTCACTATCGGTTTGAACAGTGGTCGAGGCAGTTTCACGAAGCGGGACTGACCGACAGCGACGTGGGTATTCTCGTCTACGCTATAGCCCGAATCTGCTGGTCTCGTTTGAACGGCCAACCCGTGCTGGAGCAGACCGAAGATCTGCTGGAGCCCACCCGGGGCGCGATGGCCAGGCTCCTGGGCCATGATCTGGCTGGGATCAAACGCAACCGCCTGGACCAGGCCGCCTTTGCGGAACACGCCCTGTCCATCGCGCGCATCATCGCCGAAAGTATCGACACGGTCAGGCTGGCACGGATCGACCAGGACGACGAAGTCGAAAACGACCAGCAACGTGCGATATTCAACGTGCTCGTCAACTTTGATGACGAGGAAGTGGAAGGCTTCGCCACGGCCACTTCCGGTGAAAGCAAAGTGCTGCGCGCAGCCGACCACGGATACAGCGTCTACACCCGCAGCTATGACCGGGAGGTCAAGGCGACATCACTGGTTCGCGCTGCCCTGTTGCGGGAGCTTCGCACGCGCCTGGATCTGAAGGTTGCCGCACAGGGGATCAACATACCGCGACTGTCGCGCTTGTTTGCCTCTCTGCTGGCGGTGCCTCGACGTGACGGCTGGTCCTTCGCGCAGGAAGAAGGTTATGTCGACGGACGCAGACTGGCACAACTGGTCAGTTCTCCGGGAGAGCGGCGCTTATTCCGTAGGGAACAATATCTACCCCATGCCAGATGCCATTTCAGCATACTCATCGACTGTTCGGGTTCGATGAAACAACACATTGAGTCTATCGCCATGCTGGCTGACGTGCTGGTACGCGCGCTGGAGCAGGTCGAAGTCACCACTGAAATCCTCGGCTTTACCACCGGCGCCTGGAGCGGCGGCCGCGCCCAGCGTGACTGGCTGCGCCAAGGCCGGCCCAAACACCCGGGACGGCTGAATGAGCTTTGGCACATGGTCTATAAGGATGCGGATACCAGCTGGCGGCGCGCACGACCGGGCATCGCCGCATTGTTGAAACCGGATCTGTTCAGGGAAGGGGTAGACGGGGAGGCGGTCGAGTGGGCCTGTAACCGGATGTCCGGCCGTGATGTCTCACGCAGAATACTGGTTGTCGTCTCCGACGGCAGCCCCATGGACACGGCAACCAATCTGGCCAACGACGCCTTCTACCTGGACAACCATCTGCAGCAGGTAGTGACCCACAAAGAACACCTGGGTGAAGTGGAAATCTATGGTCTGGGCGTGGGCCTGGACTTGAGCCCCTACTACAGCCGCAGTCTGGCTATCGATATTTCGCAAGGCCTGACCAATGCAGTGTTTTTCGATTTGATCGAGATGCTGCGCGGCCACCACCGGCGCTGAGAGAAGTTTACCTCATTCCAGATAGATCGGCGGGATATCCTTGTTACGGGTGCCCTCCTTGATCTTGTAAGCGATGGGCACGCGAAGTTCCAGAACATCGTCACCCATCTCGGCAGGCATTATGGGAAAAGGTTCTCCACGCTCAATCATCTCCACGGCCTCACGATCAAGAATGGCATGTCCCGAGGCTTTCTCCAGCACAATCGACAATACTCTTCCGTTACGATCGATGACAAAGCGGACGACGACTTTCCCCTCCTGACCGGCCAGACGGGCTGCCCGGGGATAATGCATGCTTTCCTCCAGCCTGCCTTTGAGTTGACCCGCGTAACGCGCCACAATGCCCTTGCCGGGGCCCTGCCCTTGCGACTCATCGACGGTGAGTGCACG
>CAXMTM010000141.1:0-3576 GCA_964196385.1 Arenicellales bacterium | reverse complement strand
ACCGGCTCATTCTGCAGTCCGTCACGGGGCCCGACCTCGAACATCCTGACTTTGTCAGGAAGTTCCATCAGCGCTTCACCGTTTTATTCCAGCTGCTGTTTCTTTTCTCGAAGAAGGCGCTCAGGCCTTCTCTGCCTTCATCGGAGACTCGTACCCTGGCGATGGTGCGTGCGGTATCCTCAACCAGGGCTGGTGTGATTGGGTGGCCTTCCGCCGCCGCTACCAGTTGTTTGCCGATCTGTTGCGCCAGAGGCCCCCCCTGTAACAAGGCGTCGATGACCGGGTCCAAATCGGCCTCCGACTCTGCCAGTTGGTGGATGAGGCCGATGCGCAGGGCTTCTTCGCTGTTGAAGCGCTCGGCGCTCTGAATATACCTGCGCGCGGCCCGGGCGCCCATGGCACGGACGACGTAGGGGCTTATCACCGCCGGAACCAGTCCCAGTTTTACTTCCGACAGGCTGAAGGTCGCTCTTTCCAGGGCGAGCACGATGTCGCAACAACTGATCAAGCCCACGCCGCCGCCGTACGCAGGGCCTTGTACGAATGCGACAACCGGTTTGGAAAGTGTATCCAGAGTGGTGAGCAAGTTGGCCAGCGCCATGGCATCTTTATAATTTTCCTCCTCGCTGAAGCCGGCGGCGCGTTTCATCCAGTTCAGGTCTGCCCCGGCGCTGAAACTCCGGCCCTGGGCCTTTAACACCACCACCCGGGTTCCATTGTCCTCAACGAGATCATTGCAGACCCGCTGAAGTTCACGGATCATTATTTCATCGAAGGCGTTGTGAACCTCGGGACGATTGAGCGTAATCGTGGTAACGCCTCTGTCGTCTGTATCGACGAGCAGGGTTTCAGGTTTTCCTGTCTTCATGTTTACATCCTGAATACACCGAATTCGGTTTTTTCAATGGGGGCGTTCATCGATGCGGACAATGCCAGGCCCAGCGTGGTACGCGTGTCCACGGGGTCGATGATGCCGTCATCCCATAATCTTGCACTGGCGTAATAGGGGTGGCCCTGGTGTTCGTATTGCGCCCGGATCGGGCGCTTGAATTTTCTTTCCGCTTCCGGCGGCCAGGTTTCCCCTCTGGCTTCGATACCATCTTTTTTCACCTGGGCGAGCACCATGGCTGCTTGTTCGCCGCCCATCACGGAAATGCGGGCGTTGGGCCACATCCACAGGAACCGGGGTGCGTAGGCGCGGCCACACATGCCGTAATTTCCGGCACCGAAACTACCGCCCATGATAACGGTAAATTTCGGCACCCGTGCACAGGACACCGCCGCAACCATCTTGGCGCCGTGCTTGGCGATGCCCTCGGCCTCGTAGCGCGCGCCGACCATGAAGCCGGTCACATTCTGCAGGAAGACCAGTGGAATACCGCGCTGGCTGCATAGTTGAATAAAATGAGCGCCCTTGAGTGCGGACTCGGAGAACAGTATGCCGTTATTGGCAACGATGCCCACGGGGTAGCCATGGATGTGGGCAAAACCGCACACCAGACTGGGGCCGAACAGTCGTTTGAATTCATCGAACTCACTGGCGTCGACGATCCGTGCGATCACCTCCCGTGCATCGAACGGGTGGCGGGGATCCGTCGGCACCACGCCGTATAACTCTTGCTGTGCGTACTCAGGCTCCCTCATTTCCGCAAGTTGGGTTTCAACGCGCTTGACCCGGTTCAGATTGGCGGCGATGCGGCGCGCGATGCCGATAGCGTCGGTGTCGTCCCGGGCAATGTAATCGGTTACACCGGAAGTCTTTGAATGCAGCCAGGCCCCGCCGAGCTGTTCGGCGGTGACGATCTCACCGGTTGCGGCTTTGAGCAGTGGCGGGCCGGCCAGGAATATGGTGCCCTGATTCTGGACGATGACTGCCTCGTCCGACATGGCGGGTACGTAAGCCCCGCCCGCGGTGCAAGACCCCATGACCACGGCGATCTGCGGTATGCCCGCGGATGACATTCGGGCCTGGTTGAAAAAAATGCGGCCGAAGTGATCGCGATCGGGAAACACCTCGTCCTGGCGCGGCAGGAAAGCACCACCGGAATCGACCAGGTATATGCAGGGCAGGTTGTTTTGCTGCGCAATTTCCTGTGCCCGCAGGTGTTTTTTTACGGTGATTGGGTAATAGGTTCCACCTTTGACCGTGGCGTCGTTGGCAACGATCATACACTCGTGGCCCTGTACCTGCCCGACGCCGGTGATGATGCCGCCCGCCGGGACCGGGTCTTCGTACAGTTGGTACCCCGCCATCGGCGACAACTCCAGGAAGGGCGTATCAGGGTCGAGCAATGCCCGAACGCGCTCGCGGGGCAGCATTTTGCCGCGTTTGACGTGCTTTTCCCGGGCACGTTCATCGCCACCCTGCTCATTCATGGCCAGCTTTGCCTTGAGGTCGCTGACCAGTTTTTTCATGGCGCTTACATTGTCCCTGTAATCCTGGGAGTCCGTCCTTAACGTGCTTTTGATTGTCATAGCAGCGTGGTCAACCTGTTCGCCGGCAGGTTTTCTAACGGATCCTTTCAATGGCCATTGCGGTGGCCTCCCCGCCGCCTATACACAAGGAAGCCAGGCCAAGTTTCTGGTCGTATTTCTGCAAAGCGTTCAGCAGAGTAACCACAATGCGCGCCCCCGACGCCCCGATCGGATGTCCAAGAGCGCAAGCGCCGCCGTGAACGTTGACCTTGTCGGCGGGCAAATCGAGATCATTCATCGCAGCCATGGTCACCACTGCAAACGCTTCGTTGATTTCGAACAAGTCGATATCCCCGGCTTCCATGTCGAGGGATTGCAGAAGGTTCCTGATCGCGTACACAGGCGCCGTCGTAAACCAGCCCGGTTCATGTGCGAACGTGGTGTGGCCGAGGATCCTCGCCAGCGGTTGCAGCCTTTTTTTATCGGCCGTTTCGGCAGTCATCAACACCAGTGCCGCAGCACCGTCGGATATAGAGCTGGAATTTGCCGCGGTTACCGTACCCCCTTTCCTGAAGGCCGGTTTCAGATTCGGAATCTTGTCGATATCGGCCTGGTGCGGTTGCTCATCGTGCTCGATTACCTGCTCTCCGCGGCGGGTGGTGAGTGTCACGGCAGTGATTTCATGGGCAAAAGTGCCATCGTCAATGGCTTGTCTGGCGCGGGTCAGGGAGCGAATGGCGAACTCATCCTGCCGTTCGCGGCTGAAGCCATATTTCGCGGCACAGTCTTCGGCGAATGTGCCCATCAACCTGCCCTTGTCATAAGCGTCTTCCAAGCCGTCGAGGAACATGTGGTCGGCAACCTGGCCGTGCCCCATACGCAGGCCCTGGCGGGCATTGGGCAACAGGTATGGTGCGTTGGTCATGGATTCCATGCCGCCGCTGATCATAATGTCGTTGCTGCCCGCCCTGATCAGATCGTGGGCCAGCATGGTGGCTTTCATACCGGAACCACACATCTTGTTGATCGTGGTGCAGCCGGTGCTCAGTGGCAGGCCGGCGCCCAGCGCCGCTTGTCTGGCCGGCGCCTGACCCTGACCCGCGGGTAATACGCAGCCCATAATGATTTCCTGGGGGTCGTCAACGGTCAGGCCGGCGCGCT
>CAXMTM010000140.1:0-2640 GCA_964196385.1 Arenicellales bacterium | reverse complement strand
TTGATATGTTTAAGATGCATTGGCCCGATCAATCATAATTCTGCGCAAAGATCGCACAGTATATTCATTTCAGGAGGAACAACCGAAGACAGCGGCGTATCAGTGATCATGGCAATCAATAATCATGGCGTTATCTTGTGGCTTCAAGAGACGAGCGAGACTCTGCATAATTTGTGACTATTCGGGCTGCGCCCGGGTGCTTCGATTAATATCATTGTGAAACTTTTCCCTGAAACTATGTCAGTATCCAACGAGACGCTGGAACTCAATCTATTTGCCGAATACCGGTCCCGATAAAATCCGGGCCGGAAACTACCACAAGGAAAGCTAAATGCCCATGCAACCGAAACATGATCTGGAAGTTTTTCCAAACCCCAATCCGGAGCAGGATTATACAGTGCGCATAGACATCCCGGAGTTTACCTGTCTTTGCCCGGTAACCGGGCAACCCGACTTCGCCACCCTGCTGCTGGAATATGTACCGGACTCCAAATGTGTAGAACTGAAATCCCTTAAACTTTACGTCTGGAGTTTCAGGGACCAGGGAGCATTCCACGAGGCCGTGACCAACCAGATCAAAAATGAACTGGTCGATAGACTCGCACCCCGTTTCCTGCGCCTTACGGGCAAATTCAATGTTCGGGGCGGTCTGTACACCACCGTCATAGCAGAACACAGGAAAGAAGGGTGGCAGGCACCGCAGCCGGTGACGCTGCCTTAGGCTCGCGCAAGAATAACTTCACATTTTGGCATCACCCTTGTAATGTCATCTTAGGCACACCATCTTTGGCCGCTCCTCAATCACAAAATCCTCGACGTAGCCCTGCTACGCCTGCGGTTTCTCTCAATCGTCGCAACCAAATACGGCGTAAATATGCGCGCCAATTCTGCAAACTTATTCTTGCGCGAGCCCTTAGACCAGATTTCTCACGGAATCAGAACTGAAGATCCAGTGGTTTTCCTGTCTTCCAGATCCCTGTGTGCCTGCGCGGCATCCTTTAACGCGTAGCTCTGATTGACCTCGATTTTTACGGCTCCTCCCGCCACCACGTCGAACAGTTCCGCGGCCCCCGACACAAGGTCTTCCCGCTTTGCGGTATACGTCACAATCGTCGGCCGGGTCAGGTACAGAGACCCCCTGGCGGCGAGCACGCCTAGATCGAGCGGTGCGACGTTTCCCGACGACTGCCCGAACAATACCATCAAACCCAGAGGCCGCAAGCATTCCAGGGACTGCTCAAACGTATCCTTGCCCACTGAGTCGTACACAACCGGCAGCTTGTCACCGCCGGTAATTTTTTTGACTTCTTCCACGAAATTCTGCTGTTTGTAAAGGATCGGGTGGTCGCAACCATGGGAGCTCGCCAGTTCGGCCTTTTCGGTACTTCCGACGGTACCGATGACCGTAGCGCCGAGATGTTTGGCCCACTGGCAGGCAATCAATCCGACTCCGCCCGCCGCAGCGTGAATCAGGATTGTGTCGCCGGACTGGACGCGATAGGTCCTGCGCAGCAAATAGTGCGCGGTCAGTCCCTGCAGCATCATGGCGGCGGCGGTTTGGTCAGACACGCCGTCCGGTATCCTGACAACCCGGCTTGCAGGCAGGATTCTTTGCTCTGCATAAGCGCCGACCGGGGGAGTCGCATAAGCGACTCGGTCGCCTGCCTTGACTTCGGTTACCCCCGGCCCCAGAGATGACACGATCCCGGCGGCTTCCATGCCCAGTGAGAACGGGCCGGCCGGCAGGGGATACAATCCGGTACGGTGATAAACGTCTATGAAATTCAGACCTACCGCGGTCTGGTCAATCAGGATTTCGCCCTCTCCAGGCAGCCCTGAATCCACTTCTTCCCACACCATCTGTTCCGGCCCACCTGCCTGGTGGACCCTGATTGCCATCGTCATGCTTTTATCCCCGGCCCGACTCTCGCCAGACAGTAGCGTTAAAACTCAGGAGTGTATCCAAGTTCTGCATAAGTTCTCAATATCTCTATGCGATTTTCTCGCCGCCCCGTAAGACGCGGGGGCTGGTTCGGCTAGGCTCTGCTCTCCGTAACCTGATCGTAGGCTTTCTGGATCTGCTGCGTTTTCTCCGTGGCCAGCTTCAACATCTCATCGGGCAGACCCTTGGCAACCAGTTTGTCCGGATGGTGCTGGTTCATCAGGCGCCGGTAGGATTTCTTGATTTCTGCGTCGCTGGCAGAGCGTTTTACCCCCAGCACCTGGTAGGCATCGTTCAGATTGGGTGCGGCCCGCTTGTTGACGTTGCCGGCACCACGGACGAAGCGCAGTATCTCCTCGACATGATGCGGCGCAAACCCCAGCTTGTCGGAAATCCTGTTCAGTACCGCATGTTCCGCAGCGTCTACCCGCCCGTCGGCCAGTGCTGCCTGCACCTGGATCTCAAGGAACATTTGAAGCAAGGTGGTGCGGTGGTGGCACTCCACCCTGAACTGGTCCAGTACATCGTCAAGCGGGAAGCCGGGTTGCTTTCCCGCATTGAACAGTTTTACAGCGGCCTTGCGTTGCAGTTCACTTAGTTGCATCTGGCCCATGATGCTCCTGGCCATTTCTATTTCCCGTGGCGATATGTGCCCATCCGCCTTGGCAAGATGACCGAGCACGGAAAAAGTCGCCGTA
>CAXMTM010000139.1:0-3317 GCA_964196385.1 Arenicellales bacterium | reverse complement strand
GCGATGGGCGCGTTCTTGTACTGGTTGCCGCTGGTGCCGATGGCCATGTAGTAGCCGGGAACACTCGATTTGTCATAGATCGGGATCCAGTCGTCCGTTACGTCATACAGATCCACCACACCTTTGGTCTTGCCCGGGATCTCGAGACTGGGCACCCGCTGGGCGTAGCGATACGCCTGATGGGTCCACTGCTCGGTGAATTCCCGGTTGTAGTCTTCGTCATCGACCCACTCCCTTGGATCACACTCCGGGTCCTCGCTGCCCACCAGGATGTGATTGCCGTGTTCCGGGCGGCAATAGCAGGAAATATCGCTGTCCGAGATCACCGGCACGGTGTTGAAAAAATCGATTTCTTTGGGGGAGGGCACGTGCACCACTTCCTGGCGCAAGGCCCGGGTTGTGATGGTCATGTCGCCCAGGGCCCCGGCCATGGCATTGATTTTGGCGGAGGCCGGCCCGGCGACGTTGATGACCACCGGGGCGTGCAGTTCGTCCCCGTTTTCCAGGACAATCCCCCTGACCCGGTCCCCGTCCTTGAGGATTTCTACCACCCTGCTGTTGAACAGAAAGCGGCCACCTCGGGCCTCGGCCGCGCGCTGCAAATTGTGCGTGGATAGCTGCGGGTCGGTGACGTAACCCGCGGTAGGGAAGAACACACCGCTTTCGACCGTCCCCGTTCCGGGTTCGCCGAAGCCGGCATCTTCCATCCGCTTGGCCGGCCAGTAACTGGTGAGGTCATAGACCGGAATCCGCTCCTTGATCCGGTCCGCATCCCAGATCTCGAAGGGGATGTCGAGTTCCTCACACAGCGCGATGTGCTTGTTCATGAGACCGTTCTGCTGGGTGCGCATCACCAGACAGCCCACTTCTCGGAATTCCGCCAGACCGCGCTCGTCCGTAACCTCCAGATAGTCCGCCCAGTCGCGCCAGTAGAAGTACCCCTCGTAGGCAAAGGCCGTGCCCTCCAGCGTGGAGTAGTGCACCCGGATGATGGCGCAGGAGCCGCTGGTAGGACCATATCCGGCCGCCGGGTTCTTGTCCACCGAGATGGTGCTGTAACCTGCCTTGTTCAGCTCAAACGCGGTGGCCGCGCCGATGACGCCGGCACCGATGATGATGACGTCTGCCTTGTCTGCCATTTTCTGTGACTCCCAGGATTGTGTTGGTAGTTTAGTCCGGGTCCAGCGGTGCGCTGCCGCCCTCGCGGCTGCGCCGCTCGACGTATTCAATCAATGCTTCGCGCCGGGCACAATCCATGGCGGGCGGTTCGAATGTTGCCAGCGTTTCCTTCCAGATGACATTGGCCCGCTGCACGGCCGTTTTGCTACCATCATTACTCCACTCTCCGAAGTTGCGCCAGTCCGAAACCAGCGGACTGTAAAAAGCGGACCTGTAGCGCTGCATAGTGTGTTGGGCCGAGAAAAAATGCCCCCCGGGCTCGGTCTCTGCAATAGCGTCGAACCCGATTTCGTCGTCGCTGGCATCCAGCGGCTGCAGCACCTCCGCCAGCGTCTGCAGCATCTCGACGTCCAGGATAAACTTTTCCTTGGACGCCGTCAGTCCTCCCTCCAGCCAGCCCGCTGCATGCTTCATGATATTTATGCCGCCGAGCACGCCACCCCAGGCGGACATCATTGTCTCATACACCGCCTGCTCGTCAGGCGCGTTCGATGCGGTTGCCGCCGACCCGCGCCAGGGCAGGCCAATGTGCCGGGCCAACTGCCCGGCGCCGAATGCGCCCTTGACGAACTCAGGGGTACCGAAAGCCGGGGAGCCGGATTTCATATCCACGTTGGACGTGAAAGAGCCGTACACCACCGGCGCCCCCGGGCGGGCGAGCTGACTCAAGGTAATGCCGGCCAGTGCCTCCGCGTGCTGCAGGGTCAGGGCCCCCGGAATGGTCACCGGCGCCATGGCGCCGGACAACGTAAACGGCGTCACCACGGCCATCTGACCGGCCCGGGCAAAATCCATGATGCCCTGACACATCGGTGCGTCGAGCTGTCTCGGCGAATTAGTATTGATCACGGTATGACAATACGGCGTGGACGAGAACTGCTCCCCGCTCAGGCCGCGGGCTATGCGCACCATCTCGAAACAGTCGCGCACCTGCCCCTTGCCGCGCGAAAAAACGAAAGGCGCCTTGTCGCTCAGGGTCAACTGGCTCTCCGTGACCTTGAGATGCCGCACGTTGAGCGCCACGTCCTGGGGTTCAACACTGGGGGACAGCATGTGGATCACGTCGAAACTTTGCGACAACCTGAACAGGTTGCGCAGTTCCTGCAGGGTTCCCGGCCGCTTGCCGTCATCCAGATCGGACACGAAAGGGGGCCCGCCCACCGGCACGAACGCAATACTGTCCCCGCCCACGTGAACCGTGCGACCTGGCGTGCCCCCGATGACTTCAAATCCAACCGGGGCAGTCTGCAGCGCACTGCTCACCAACCCGCGATCCATGCAAACCATCATGGACTCCTCGGCAACGTTGGCCCCTGCCTGCGCAAACAGGGCGCGGGCCTCCGCATTGAGTACCCGCATACCCAGTTCTTCCAGCACCCGCAGCGCGGTGTCGTGAATGGCTTCCACCCGGTCCTGGGAGAACGCCGGCTGTCGGCACAATGTATTAGTCAGGGTGCGGTAATCCACGTTTCGACGAGACGCGGTGGACGTGTTTTCGCGCCTTCGCCGCCGGCGGGCTGGTGGTGACTTTATGGATCGGGCGGCCACTGCTGAACTCTCTCCCGGGTGTGGTGCAGGTTAAACACGCTAGTGTATCCTAGCTTAGATAGCTTTCAAGCCAGGTAGAATCACCCTATGACAGACAACCATCGCTCCATCGTACGCCGCAACCGGTGGCCTGAATCGGCTTCGACACCTGTCGTTCACCCTTTGTGTCCATCAGTGGTTTACCGCTCTACCGACGCCGACGAACTGGATGCCCAGTACGAGGGCCGTCTCAGTGGTTATACCTACGCCCGCGAGGGGCACCCCAATGCGAGCATTCTGGCGGACAAGATCGACTGGCTCGAGGGAGCAAACGGAGGGACTATCACCGGTTCCGGTATGGCGGCTGTGTCGGCCGCATTTCTGGCGCTGTTAAAACAAGGCGATCACATCGTTGCGGGAAACCAGCTCTATGGCCGATCACTGCGCTTGCTGAGCCAGGATCTACCTCGTATGGGGGTGTCCTGCACCTTTGCGGATGCTTCCGACGCGGCCTCCGTGGATGCAGCGATGCAGCCGCACACCCGCCTTATTCTGGTGGAGGTTGTGTCCAACCCGACCTTGCGCGTCGCCGACATGGATGCCATAGCCCG
>CAXMTM010000138.1:0-2081 GCA_964196385.1 Arenicellales bacterium | reverse complement strand
GATGGTTTCCATGTGCCCCTGGCCAAGGGTTCTGCCAACTGGATAGATGCTGACAGCATTTTTGTCGCCACTGACTTTGGCGAGGGTTCAATGACAGATTCCGGTTATCCAAGGCTTGTCAAGCGTTGGAGGCGGGCTACGCCGCTGGCAGCAGCGGAGTTGCTCCACGAAGCCGAGGTCACATCTGTTGCAGCCAGCGCCTTTCGCCTGCACTCCGCCGGTGGCGATATCGACATGCTTCGCGAGGGCAAAACTTTTTGGACCTCAGAACGATACCAGTTGATTGACGGCAACAAGCAGCATCTGGAATTGCCGCTCTCTGCAATCGTTAATGGTGCCTTCCAGGGCCGCCTGATTATTTCCCTGAAAGAAGACTGGAACCGCGCGGACACGCGCTATCCGCAGGGTGCGGTCCTGATCGCCGATGCCACGGCCCTGCACGAGCGCGGCGAGGGCGCGATCGATGTACTGATCGAGCCCGATGACACCACCGTGGTGCAGTCGGTGGCCACCACCGATGCCACGATCCTGATCACGGTACTGGAAAACGTCCGCGGCAAAATCTATCGCTACAATCCGACAACGGAGGGTCGCTGGGAACGCACGCTGGTAGATCTCCCCGACAACGGCTCCATCGAGATCACCAGTACCGATGATGCCAGCGGCAACTTCTTCGCACGCTTTGAGTCGTTTACCAGCCCGCCCGCTTTGTATTACGTCGCATCCACGGATTGGCAGCCACAGAAAATCAAAAGCCAGTTACCGAGTTTTGACGGCAGCCGTTATCAGACGGAACAGTATTTCGCGAGCTCTGCAGACGGCACCAAAATACCGTATTTTGTGGTCCTGCCCAAAGACCTGAAGCGGGACGGGAGCAACCCCACCCACATCTTTTCCTATGGCGGATTTCGCAATGCATTGACACCGTCTTATTCCGGCTCTTATGAAAATCTCTCTGGTGCCTACGGCAAACTCTGGTTGGACCGGGGCGGGGTTTTTGTGTTGGCCAATATCCGTGGCGGCGGCGAGTTCGGTCCCGCATGGCACGCTGCTGCCCTGAAAGCCAACCGGCAGCGTTCCTTTGAAGATTTTGAGGCGGTGGCAGAAGATCTGTTTGAGCGCAATATAAGCTCACCCAAACACCTGGGTATTGAGGGCAGATCCAACGGCGGACTGCTGGTCGGCGCGACCATGACCCGCCGTCCAGACCTGTACGGAGCCGTGATCTGCGGCGTACCATTGCTGGATATGAAGCGTTACCACAAGCTGCTGGCCGGGGCCAGTTGGATGGCCGAATTTGGTGATCCGGATGTACCCCAGGAGTGGGAGTTCATCAAGAAGTACTCGCCCTACCACAACCTTTCCAGTGATGTGGACTACCCGGCTGTGTTTTTCTACACCTCAACACGTGACGACCGGGTTCACCCGGGCCACGCCCGAAAAATGGCTGCGCGGATGAAAGAACTGGGTCAGGAGGTCTGGTATTACGAAAACCTGGAAGGCGGACACGGAGGTTCCAGCACCAATGATCAACTGGCCTACCGGCTCGCTTTAGCCTACACTCATCTCTGGACACAATTGAAATAATCGACAGAAAAGTCGGGAACCATGCTAAAAAATATCGACATTGGCACTCGTTTAATCATTGCGTTCAGCGCAATCACGATCCTTGTGATCCTGTTAGGTCTGGGGGCGCTCAATAGCACGGAAATTCTTGCCGACCCTGCAGGATACAAACAGGTCCTTTTGTTGATGGGAGCTCAATGGCTGTTTGTCCTCCTCGCCAACATCGCCATCGCCATTGTTGTTATACGCAAAATCAACCAGGAAATCACCGGGCGCAAGCAAACCGAGACGTCATTGCGGAAAAGCGAGGATTTGAATCGTCGGCTTCTGGAAGCGGCGGGCGAAGGCATCTGCGGTTTGGACGCGCAAGGCAAGACCGCCTTCATCAACCCCGCCGGGGCCAGGATGCTTGGCTGGACAGCAGAAGAACTGGTGGGTAAGCGCCAGCACAAGATCCTGCACCACACCAGGGCGGACGGCTCACCGTACTCGCTGGAGGAGTGCCAAATTTGCGC
>CAXMTM010000137.1:0-4809 GCA_964196385.1 Arenicellales bacterium | reverse complement strand
TCGTAATTACCGCTCACGGAATACACCTCGGAGATACTGTTGTTGTCGGCCAGTTGCTCCGCGACATCGTTGATTCGTGTTCTTTCCGCATTGATCAGAATTATGGATGTAACCATCTCGGACTCCCAAAAAAGTAAAAGGGGTCGGAGTGAATTTACGATAGCTTGTTACCAAACTGATGTCTTGGGTGAAAATTTACTCCGACCCCTTTTACTTATAACCCAACTCGGGATCGGTGTATATTGAATCCTATGACGGACTATCTGGAGGTAGACGGCGTCCGGTTGGAATACCGCCGGATGGGACCTGCGGACACTGACCTGCCGGTGCTCGTTCTGTTGCATGAAGGGCTGGGATGCATCGATATGTGGCGAACTTTTCCACAAGACCTGTCCGATGCGACGGGCCACCCCGTGTTTGTATACAGCCGCCAGGGTTATGGCCGCTCGGACCCGAAACCCGCACCCTGGTCCCTTCGCTACATGCATGATGAGGGGCTTGTGGTCTTGCCGAAATTACTGGCGGCGGCGGGTCTGGACGATGTCATTCTGGTCGGGCACAGTGACGGGGCATCCATTGCGTTGATCTGCGCAGGCGGTGTCAGGGATCACAACGCCCGTGCTTTGATTTTGATGGCCCCGCACGTTTTCAATGAACCCGTGTGCGTCGCCAGTATCGAGCAGGCGAGGGACGCATTTGTCGAGAAGGATTTGCGCGGCCGATTACAACGCCACCACGGCGATAACGTCGATCACGCCTTTTGGGGCTGGAACGGAGCCTGGCTCGACTCCGGGTTTCGCGGCTGGAATATAGAGCAGTACCTGTCCACGGTGAACATACCGGTGCTGCTGATACAAGGCAATCAGGACCAATACGGTACTGTCGGCCAAATCGAGGCGATTGAGCGGCAAGTCAGTGGATTTGTTGAAGGTGCGTTGATTGACGATTGCACACATCGTCTGCACATAGACCAGCCAGATGTTGTTTTGGATCATATCAAGCGGTTTCTTGATGGCGAGGAAATAGAAATATAATGCATAGTATTATTGACTCAAGAAAAAAAAGGAAATATATTTCCTTTTTTTGGGCTGATTTGTGACTATGATTGATTTTCAGACTCATCCGGACTGCTACCGGCACTGGCAAATTTCCTGTTCCGATCGGGTTGCCTACCTCACTCTGGGCGTCGATGTCGACGGCGGATTGGCCGAGGGTTACGAACTCAAACTCAATTCCTATGATCTTGGTGTCGATATCGAACTGTATGATGCAGTTCAGCGCCTGCGTTTCGAGCATCCGGAAATAGGAACGGTGGTCATCAAATCGGCTCTGGACCGGGTTTTTTGCGCCGGTGCCAATATCAGAATGCTGGGGCAGTCCTCGCACGCCCATAAAGTCAATTTCTGCAAATTCACCAATGAAACCCGAAATGCGATCGAGGATGCCAGCGACTATTCTTCCCAGCGCTACATATCCGCCATTAACGGCACTGCCGCCGGTGGCGGTTACGAGTTGGCCTTGTGTACCGACCACATCATTCTGGTGGATGACGGCAACGCGGCTGTTTCACTGCCGGAAGTACCGCTGCTTGCCGTTTTACCCGGCACCGGCGGATTGACCCGGTTGGTGGACAAGAGAAAAGTGCGGCGTGATCTGGCGGATGTATTTTGTACCCTGGAGGAGGGCGTAAAGGGTACACGTACGGTCGACTGGCGGCTGGTCGACGAACTGGTGCCGACCTCGAGGTTCGCAGAGAGTGTAGAACAGCGTGCCCGGGAGTTTGCGGAGGCGTCTGATCGCCCCACGGCGACCACGGGCATAACGCTGACCGAACTGCAGCGCACCATTGCTGACAATGAAATCGTTTATTCCTCGCTCAAGGTCAGTATTGATCGTGATAAGCGATTGGCGGAGGTCATTATCCTCGGTCCGGGGACGGATATTCCCGCCTCCATCGACGATATCGTATCGGCCGGCGCGGACTTCTGGCCCTTGCGTCTGGTGCGCGAGCTCGACGATGCGCTCCTGCACCTGCGCCTCAACGAAACTGAAATCGGCACCCTGGTCATAAAGAGTGAAGGCAATCCGGCTCGAGTTTACCCGTTTGAACGACTGTTGCTGGACAACGCCAACCACTGGTTGATACGGGAGATCATCCTGTACTGGAAACGGACTTTGAAACGCCTGGATGTTACGTCCAGAACCACCTTTGCGCTGATCGAACCCGGTAGTTGCTTCAGCGGGTTTCTTGCCGAGTTACTTTTCGCGGCCGACCGATCCTATATGCTTGACGGTGAATTCGAAAACCGGCCCGGTGAGATCGCGTTTATTCGCCTGTCTGAATTCAACTTCGGGCCGCTGCCGATGGCCAACGGGATTACCCGTTTGCAGACCCGATTTCTTGGTGAGCCGAAGTCCGTGGACCGGGCAAAGGATATGACCCACCAGGACCTGGACGCATATGCGGCATTGAAAGCCGGGCTCGTCACCTACGCACCCGACGATATCGACTGGGATGACGAGATCCGCCTTTTGCTGGAAGAGAGGATGAGTTTTTCCGCGGATTCGCTGACAGGCATGGAGGCGAACCTCCGCTTTGCCGGCCCCGAAACCATGGAGACCAAGATTTTCGGCCGCCTCAGCGCCTGGCAGAACTGGATCTTTCAGCGTCCAAACGCGGTCAGTGAACAAGGCGCGTTGAAGCTGTACGGCAGCGGTATCCGGCCAAAATACAACCCGCAAAGAGTTTAATGTAAAAGGGGTCAGTACCCTTTTTGAACCAGTAGCCATGTTGAGAAAAAACATTGAGAAAAAGGGTACTGACCCCTTTTACATGGATACAGAATTGGAGAAAGAATCATGAACACTAGCAGTGAATCCACCAGCAACGAAACAGTCCTGGAAGTTGACTATTCGGAATTGATCCCGAACAACGTCGAACTCAATTCCGACCGCGCACTGCGGCGTGCACTGGAACGCTGGCAACCGAACTATATCGATTGGTGGAAGGAGATGGGCCCGGAAGGCTTCCAGGACAGCGACGTCTATTTGCGCACCGCGGTCGGGGTCGGCAAGGCGGGTTGGGCCAAGTTTGGCTACGTGAAGATGCCCGACTACCGTTGGGGAATCTTGCTGGCACCTAAGGAGCTAGGCCGTGTGATCCCGTTTGGCAAACACAAGGGGGAACCTGCCTGGCAGGAAGTGCCCGGCGAGTACCGGGCGATGTTGCGTCGCCTGGTCGTCATCCAGGGCGATACGGAGCCGGCATCGGTGGAACAGCAGCGTTACCTGGGAAAAACCGCGCCTTCACTTTACGACATGAGAAACCTGTTTCAGGTCAACGTGGAGGAAGGCCGTCACCTTTGGGCCATGGTATACCTGTTGCAGAAATACTTTGGCCGGGATGGCCGGGAGGAAGCGGAAGAGTTGTTGCAGCGACGCTCCGGCAACGAGGATAAGCCCCGCATCCTCGGCGCATTCAATGAAAAAACGCCGGATTGGCTGTCATTCTTTATGTTCACGCATTTCACCGACCGTGACGGAAAGATGCAGTTGGAGTCGCTGGCGCAATCGGGGTTCGATCCCTTGTCCCGAACCTGCCGGTTCATGCTCATGGAAGAAGCATTCCACATGTTTGTCGGTGAAACCGGCATCTCCCGCACTATAGAAAAGACCTGTGAGAGAATGAATGAAGCTGGCATCAAGGATCCTGATGATATCGAAGCCACCCGCAGCCTGGGCGTTATCGATCTGCCCACCATCCAGCGCAAGGTCAATTTTCACGTCTCGGTGACGCGGGACTTGTTTGGCGCGGAAGTGTCCACCAATGCGGCCAACTCTTTCAACGCGGGCATCAAAGGACGTTTCCAGGAAACCAGGATCGAGGATGATCACCAGCTGGAAAATGATACCTACACCGTCTTGCGTTACAACAACAGTCAATTCATCGAGGAGGACGTCCCCGCCCTGAGCGCTATTAACGCCCGCTTGCTCGACGACTACATCAAGGACTGCCAGGGGGGGATAAACCGATGGAACAAGGTATTGGAAAAGGCCGGTATGGCGTTCAGTTTTCAACAACCGCACAAGGCATTCAACCGGAGCATCGGGGAGTTTGCGAATATCAATGTTGCAGTGGATGGCGAGGTGATGGATGAACAAACCTGGCAAAGCCGCAAGCACGAGTGGCTGCCCACCGATGCGGACCTGAAATTTCTGGTGGAATTGATGCAGCCGGTGACTGCACCGGGTGAGTATGCCTCCTGGATCGCATCCCCCAAGGTCGGCATCGACAAGCAACCGGGTGATTTCGAGTACGTGCGAATCTGATACATGCCAAACCTAGCCCGGACATTTCACAAATCATGCACAATCTCGCTGGTCTCTTGATCCCACAAGAAATTTTTCCTCAGTCGGGCAGAATCACTGATATGCCACTCCTTCGGAAATTTTCTTGTGTAATAAATATCCTGCGCGATCTTTGCGCAGATTTATGAAATGTCCGGGCTTGTTCGACAACACCTGATCGATCCGGAGATTTGCATCCGCTGCGAGACCTGTGCCGAGATGTGTCAGCAGGACGCGATCAGCTACGATGGCGTCAACGTCGTGGTGGACTACTCTGTTTGTACATACTCGATGGACTGTATCGCGCCGTGCCCGACGGGAGCCATTGACAGTTGGGTCATGGTGGAAAGCCCTTATTCCGTAGCAGAGCAGTTCGGTTGGGATGAATTGCCCGCGGGTTCGGCCGGCGATAAAGAGGACGTCGAAATCGCGGAGGCTGTGGACAACGAAGTCAGCGATATG
>CAXMTM010000136.1:0-2683 GCA_964196385.1 Arenicellales bacterium | reverse complement strand
GTGGTCACTTCCTGCATGCAGATGATGTCGGCTTCGGCCACCGCGTCGCCAATACGATCAAGATCGTAGCTACCGTCCTGACCGTAGCCGTATTGTATGTTGTAGGTAGCGAAGCGGATGCTGGTGGCAGTCATGGTTGGTTTCATTACCCAAATGGTGTTCGCCCTTGTAATCGCATCAGACGCCGGTGGTCAATATAAAATTGACGAAAGCGGAACTGCTTTCTACCGATTAACAATATCAAAGGAACAATATCAAAGGGGTCAGACTCCATTGAACGATAACCCCAGGATCAATGGAGTCTGACCCCTTTGGTAGACCTTTGGTAACGATCTGTATACTAATACCCAATCAAAGTAATAACGACATATGCAGAACCAGTCAAACAACATCTTGTTCATCATGTGCGACCAGCTCCGCTGGGACTATTTGTCGTGTTACGGTCATCCGTATATAGAGACCGTGAATATCGACCGCCTCGCGCAGATGGGGGTCCGCTTCACGCGAGCCTATTGCCAGGCGCCGTTGTGTGGTCCCTCGAGAGCCAGTTTTTACACCGGGCGATACATGTCCTCGCACGGGGTTATGGCCAACAAGGATCCGCTCAAGATCGGAGAATTGACGCTCGGGGATTACCTGGACGCGATCGGTGTGCGCACGGTGCTGAGCGGAAAGTCCGAGGCATCACCGAACCACCGGGCTATGCGCCGCCTCAATATAGACGACAGCCACGGTGTCGGGCTCCTGGTCGCCCAGAACGGCTTTGAATCCTTCGAGCACTTCGCCGGGTTATACCCCGATCCAATACTACCCCGGGATCTCGGATATAACGACTATCTGCGCGGGAGGGGTTTTACCGGAGAGAATCCCTGGGAACTCTACGCCAACAGTGCAAAGGATCGCGAAGGCCGAATCGTGAGCGGTTGGCTGATGCGCTACGCCGACAGACCCGCCCTGATACCGGAGCCGCACTCGGAGACCGCGTTCACCACCAACAGGGCAATTGAGTTCCTGGAATCAGTGACACCGGAAGAACGATGGTGCGTGCACCTGAGCTACATTAAACCACACTGGCCCTACCTGGCCCCCGCGCCTTACCACGCGATCTTCGGCAAAAGTAAAATTACGCCCGCGACCCGGCACGACGGTGAACGCAAGGACCCGCACCCCGTCTACGACGCATTCATGCGGCAGGATTATAGCCGGAATTTTTCGCGCAACGAGATACGCGAACACGTCATCCCTACTTACATGGGGCTGGTCAAACAGGTGGATGACCATATCGGCAGAGTATTAAAGTGCCTTGAATCCAGGGATATGCTGAAAAATACCATGATCGTATTTACGGCTGATCATGGCGACTATCTGGGTGATCACTGGTTGGGCGAAAAAGACCTGTTTCACGAACCGTCGGTGCACATTCCCCTCATCGTCTGTGATCCGCATGTAAGTGCGGCCGGCACCCGGGGTAGCGCAAACGACCTGCTGGTCGAAGCCGTCGATGTGCTGCCTACGCTGGTGGATTTTGCCGGGGGTCAATTCATTGCGGAGCGGATGGAGGGTCATTCCCTGCTGCCGTTGCTGCGCGGCGGCACAACACCCGGTGAGTGGCGGCAACACGCCATCAGTGAGATCGATTACAGTGAACGGGGGCCGCGCCGGCTGCTTGATCTACACCCCTATCATTGCAGGGCATACATGATCCGTACGGATCAATGGAAATACATCTTGTACGAAGGCTTCCGCCCGCAGCTATTTGACCTCGAAAACGACCCCACCGAATATGTCGACCTGGGAGACGACCCCGGCTATCGCATAATTCGGCAGGAGTTGCATGAGCGTCTGTTCGCATGGTTGCGCCGGCGGCGGGTGCGAACCGAAGTGGCCACCGACCGGCTGCTCGACATGGGCCCGGAGCGTGACCAACGGCTGGGCATCAGAATTGGTCAGTGGTGATGGACAAAAAGGTGTCAGGAACCTTTATGCATTTCAATAAAGGTTCCTGACACCTTTTTATGATTTAGCCCGCGGTCCTCAGTCTTTCCAGCCCTTTGTCCAAATCGGCGATAAGGTCTTCCGTATGTTCCAGTCCGATGTGGATGCGCAGCAGGAACTCGTCATCGGGCCAGTGGGTGGCGGTACGCAGCGATTTGGGGTAAGCGGGGATCAACAGACTCTCGAATCCTCCCCAACTGGCACCCATGCCGAAGATCTCCATGCCATCCAGCATGGCGGCCACCGCACCGCGGTTCTGATCTTTGAGGGTGAACCCAAACAGGCTCGATGCGCCGAGATAGTCCCGCCGCCACAGGTCGTGCCCGGGGCAGCCGGGCAAAGCCGGGTGGAGAACGCGGCAGACTTCCGGCCGCTGCTGCAACCAGCGGGCGACTTCCAGCCCTTGCCGCTCCTGCTGCCGCAGCCGGGTGGGCAGTGTCCTGATCCCACGCGCCACCGCGTAGGTGTCGTCCGGCCCGGCACACTGACCGAATCTCAACAGGTTATGCCGCACGGCCTGGTAACACTGTTCAGTGGTGGTGATCAGCCCCGACATGATGTCCGCGTGGCCGGCGATGTATTTGGTGCCGGCATGGATGCACACATCGACACCAAACTCGAAGGCTTTGAAGTACAATGGCGTCGCCCAGGTATTATCCATCAGCACTTTGCAGTCATGGGCGTGTGC
>CAXMTM010000135.1:0-11276 GCA_964196385.1 Arenicellales bacterium | reverse complement strand
GGCAATTACCCTTACGGAGGACCCAACCGCGGCCTTCACCACGAAGGATAATCAGGGCATAACCTTCGACACCTACAGATTGGTGTATACGCCCATCAACCAGGGTATTCCCATCCCTCTGACGCCAAGAACCCGCGCACTGACGACCCCGGTCCCACTTGCCTCAGGCGGTACAAGCGTCGTCATCGTCCTGGTCGACACTGAAACCAAGAACGAGTACGCCATGAGAGACTCCAGATCGTTCAATACCTACAACGTCCGCATTACTTACACCGGCCGCGATTTCCTCACCCAGCAACCCGCCACTCTGGTGGTGGATACCCAGATGGAAATTGGCGCGTTCTGCACAGAGGCAGATATTGAACCTGAGCCTGAAATACCCGCACCTGTTTGAAGGAGCAGTTAAAGGAGCAAAGTTGAAGTAGTGGCTACCAGGAGTATTCCAGGGTTGTTATGGTCAGCGTGCCTGGCCGCCGCCATCGCTGTAATCAGTCCCGCTGCTTTTTCCGACACTAATCACAATATTTATTTAACGGCTGCCGAGGTCGATGAAATTCCCCAGGCAGAACCCGCCACCGAGTTCAGTTGCAGCGACAAAATATATGCCGTCCTTGAACTGACCGGCTTATCCAAAGAAAAACACCAACTCGATGCGCGCTGGCGCGACCCCCAGGGAAAAGACCGGGAGCACACCGAGTACGAATTTCATGTGCAAAGTAAGATGGAACGAATATGGGTGTGGCTGAAACTGCATCGCCCAGCCGAAGCGGCCCTGGTTTCCTTCATGAACCCCAGTGCCGGCATGGATGAATTTATCGGCACCTGGGAACTGAGGCTGGCCATCGATGGTGAAACGATAGAAATAAAATCATTCTCGGTCCTCTGCTAATAAAAGGTTCCTGACACCTTTTTTCTTAAAAAGTCACCTGATTTCTCACATAATCAGGCACGGCCATCTCCGCCGGTATCGCCTTCCCCTGTTCATATAATATCGAACCCACTTTCGCCACATCCAGCGCGTGCGGGTAGCTACCCTGGATGAAGGTGATCCCGGTACCTGCATTCACCTGTTCAATAAGGGCCCGATACTTGTCACAACCCGTACCCGCGGCCACCCAGGTTTGATTCGACCGCAACCGTACGGCGCCGGCTTCGGACAAGCCAACACCCTCTTCCGGCAGCATGGTCCCGTCGTGTCCCATGCTATATGTTCCCCAGTAAATCTGTCCCATACGCGCATCAAAGGCGGCTAACACATTTTGAGCTTCTACCCTGCTGGCCTGGGCCAGCAATGACGACACCGGCACTACCGGGATATCGGCGCCAAACGCCAACCCCTGGGCGACTCCGACTCCAATGCGCAAACCGGTAAATGAGCCGGGCCCCTGCCCGAACGCAATAGCGTCGCACAGCGACACACTCAAGCCAGCCTCCGCCAGAATATTTTCGACCATGGGCAGGATCAGGGACGAATGGCGGTTGGGTGCCAGTTCGAACACCTCGCATCCTTGCCTGTCGATCCACAAAGCAACCGAACAAGCGTGAGTGGAGGTGTCCAGCGCGAGAATCTTCACACGCCGGCTCCACAAGCCTGTTCGAAAAAATGCCGGATATCTTCAATATCCCGTGTCATCGGAATGCCGGGGATGCTGCTGAGAAACACCTTGCCGTAACCCTTGCCGACCAAACGCGGATCACACAACATCAGCACGCCGATATCCCCGCTGTCCCGGATCAACCTGCCCACGCCCTGTTTCAATGCGATTACGGCATGGGGCAACTGGTAGTCCACAAAGGGATTTCCTCCCGCCGATTCGATCACCTCCAGCCTGGCCCTCAGCACCGGGTCCGACGGGGATTCAAACGGCAGTTTGTCGATGATCACGCAGGACAAGGCCTGTCCCCGCACGTCCACACCCTCCCAAAAGCTGGATGTCCCCAGCAGTACCGCGCCGGGGGTCGAACGAAACTGATCCAGCAATTCCGTTCGAGGCATCTGGCCCTGAGCCATCAGGTGGAACTGCGAACGTTCACGCAAGATCTGGTGAGCTTCCCGCAGCGCGCTGTGGCTGGTAAACAGAAAGAAAGTACGACCCCCAACGATTTCCAAAACCGGCAGCGCTTTGTCAACGACTGCTTGCAAATACCCGGGTTGCCTGGGATCGGGCAGCCCGCTGGGTATATACATCCGGGCCTGCCTTTTGTAGTCGAACGGACTGTCCAGGCTATGTGATTCGGTGGCTTCAACGCCCAACTGGTTGCAGAAATAGCTGAAGTCTCCTTTTACGGAAAGGGTGGCCGACGTGTAAAACCAGGCTTTGCGACCATCGTTGAGATGGGGTCCGAGGGTTTCCCCGAGTTGCAAAGGCGTTTCATGGAACCTGAACCAATGCGGTCCGGTTTCCGCCCAGCGCACAAAACGGTCATTGGAAGATTCGGTAAATCGACTCAGTCTCTCTGCGCACAGCAATGCACGCTGCCAGCATCGCGTCAGTCCCTCCCCTGCCGGTGCCGCCAGCGCAAGACTGTCGACGAGTTCGCTGAGTTCCGACACCAGGCCGGCCAGCAAATCATCGAAGCCCCGGACACCCTGCATGCTGTTCCAATCCTGCCGCTCCCTCGACGACCTGACTTTCGCAAGTATGACCTCCAGTTGGCGTTCCACGCTCAATACGCCCTCGCACAGACCACGCACCTGGCTCTGCTCGCGTTGCTCCTCGGAGCGGGTATCACGGCACAACTCCCGGACCTGATTGGAACTCAGGGACACACCCAGGAAATTCGTCGCCACCTCCGCAAGCTGATGAGCTTCATCAAAAATTACCGCATCGGCACCGGGCAGGAGTTGACCAAAACCATCCTCGCGCAACACCAGGTCGGCACAAAACAAATGATGGTTGATGATCAGGATATCGGCCGCTAGCGCCGAGCGGCGCGCCTGATTGACGTAACATTCCTCGTAGCACGCACATTTCGCGCCAACACAATTTTCGGTAGTGGACGTCACCATGGCCCTTACCGGTGAATCCTCGGCGATCCCGGTCATTTCGTTGAGATCGCCACTGGTCGTTGCATGCGCCCACCTTTCTACCGCTGCAAACTCCCTGCTCCTGCGGTCCGATAACAGGTCCGTCTGCTGACCCGCACCCTGCAATCTGTGCAAGCATAAATAGTTCGCACGCCCTTTCAGCAAAGCGATCTTCGCGGTGGCTTCGAGAGTCTGCAAAACCGCAGGCAGGTCACGATGAAACAACTGATCCTGAAGGGGTTTGGTGCCGGTGGAGATGATGATCCGCTTGCCCGACAGAATCGCCGGAACGAGATAGGCAAAGGTTTTTCCCGTGCCGGTACCGGATTCGACGACGAATACACCGTTGTCATGCAGACACCTCGCTACGGTGTCCGCCATGCGCACCTGACTGTGCCTGGTTAGAAACCCCGCTATGGTACTGACGAATGGGCCGTCAGGTCCAAGCAGTTCCGCACTTTCATCGTCAACAGGCACGTTGCGCCAGACATTCCCTGAGCGAATCCTGCCATCGGGGTAAACGAAGTCCGTACAGATGCTCCAGCTTGGCATTATCGAGCACGGAATATTGCGGCCGCTTCGCCGGTGTCGGGAATTCGCTGGTACTTATCGACTCTACCGTGATGTGCTCAATCCCTGCACATTTCAGGATCTCACGGGCAAATTCGCACCACGTCGTTGCACCAAGACAAGTCATGTTGAAGATCCCCGCCATATCCGGATTGTCCCAGTTCAAGGACAATTTCGTAATCATTTTTGCGGTATTGGTCGATAACGCCCGTGAATACGTCGGTGTCCCGGTTTGATCGTTGACAATCCTCAATTCACGCCCTTCGTTTGCCAGACGCAAAACGGTGTTCAGAAAATTCCTGCCGCGGTTCGAGTACACCCAACTGGTGCGGATGATCAAGTACCGCGTGGTCGCCTTTTTGACGGCATCCTCCCCGCTGGACTTCGTCGCGCCATATACATTTATGGGCTGCCTGGTCATGTCTTCCGTGTACGGTGTTCTACACTCGCCGTCAAACACGTAGTCCGTTGAGTAGTGGATAAACCATGCGCCGCTGGCCGCCGTCATCTCGGCCATCACCCCCGGGGCTTTGGCATTGATCAGGCTGGCAAGTTCTACATCCTTTTCCGCCCGGTCGACGTTAGTGTAGGCGGCTGCGTTGACCACGATATCTGGATGTTCTCCCTGAATCATGCTTTCAATGGAGGCCAGGTCACCCAGGTCAACCTCTTCCCGGCCGACGCACCGGACTGACCCTACACCCTCCAGGTCCCTGGACAATCCAAATCCGACCTGCCCGGTTTTGCCAAAGACAAGTATTCGCATTTTAAACCCGAAGGTCTTTAAACCGCTTTCCCTTGTTATCTTTTTCTGAAATGATGGGCTCGCTCACCGGCCACTCGACACCTATATCCGGATCGTTCCACATCAAACAGCAGTCCTGACCCGGATCAAACAGGGTTGTACATTTGTAAAGGAGGTCCGCCGTGGCTGATAAAACCACGAAACCGTGAGCGAAACCTTCGGGCACATATAGTTGAAGCTTGTTCTCAGCAGACAGAACGACACCCAACCACTCACCATAGGTCGGTGACCCCTGTCTGATGTCCACCGCAACATCGAATATTTCCCCGCTGGCGGCGCGGATAAGTTTGCCTTGCCATTGGGGGTACTGATAGTGGAGTCCACGCAGCACACCTTTGGATGAAAGGGAGTGATTGTCCTGCACATACAACGTGGGCAGTCCCTCGTTGGCGGCGTCCGCAGCGTTGAAAGTTTCCATGAAAAAACCCCGTTCGTCCGGGAACACCCTGGGTTTAATGATTCTTACACCATCCAGCCTGGTTTCCTCAACCTCGATCACAACGTCGCCCTCAATTTCCCTAAATCCAATGCAGCACCCCCATCTTATTCCCCAACTCAGGGCAACCACGGAAATGGTAACAATTCGCTGATTATAAACCAGTTACAAACATCGACAGTAAGTTCATGCACGAAAGTGGTGTCGGCTGTGCACGGTCTTTTTAGAATTTACGCGACCTACGAACATTCAATTACGTGACTCTTCGAGCCGACTTCCAGCGCGGCAAGTGCGGCCTCGACCCAGTTGAAGCCGATACGCTCCTGTTCCAGGCGCAGATTTGGGCCCAGTCGATTGTCTCTCAGATCATCGTACAACGTGCATTCCTCTATATTCAGGCGGGGCAAATCTCGCAGCGTCTGATTATCCTCCACACCCCAATGGGCCTCGAAGGCCAGCAGGGTGGCACGGTCCATCAACAAAGAACGCGCGTGAGGAAGGCAGGTGCGCAGTTGATCGAGGATGGCGAAACCGTGGGTATCGATATCACCCCAGTAAAACACCTGACAACGAGTAAGCCAGGCGACCCGTACCAACACTTCGAAACCGTATCCGGCGCCGAACATCACCAGACTGTCCGGCACCCGTGGGAAGGCCAGAAAATTGATCTCATTTTCGGTGATGAAGACCCGCGAGACCGTGGGTGTCAGGCGAGCAAAACTTTCGGCATCCAGGGTAATATCCGCATCCCCGGCTTCCGGCAACAACGCGTGCGCGGTATCGAGCACGCGCAGACGGACACGCTGGGGTTTGTCGCGAAAACCGTAACGCCTGGCGAACCCGGACACACCGGTGGCGGTGGAATCGATGGCCTCGGGCGGCAAGGCCCGGTCCAGCCACTGAATCAGAACGCCCCTGTGCGCCTCGATGAGTTTGCTGTGCACACCGGGAATATCGACCTGGCGCAGGTAAACACTACTCCATGGGTGCCCCTTGACCCAGTCGACGACATCCAGCAGGTGGTCCCAGACATCTGTCAGCTGCAGGGTTGCGAGTGGCTTGTGGGCGACCCATTCGAGCAGAACGGGCTGACGTTCCCGGGTGCGCTCGACCAGGCTGGCAAAATGCCTGGCCTCTCGGCGCTTGCCCAAAATGTTCAGGGCATCGTCGAGTGTATCCACCCAAATCGCCCCGGGTACCTCGTTGGCACCAAGCACCCGGTGCCGCAACTCACGCAGCTCGACCCGGTAGTGCGGCAACGCACGTAACTCGGCGATCCAGGCTCGCACGGCGTCGAAGTGCTCGGCCATTTGTACCGATGTGGGTCCTTTCAGGGTCAGTCGCCGGGGAAACGACGAATCGTCAAACACCATCCCGGCCAACAGTTCACCGCGATCCCAATAGCGTTGCAGTTGCGCACGCAGCTCGCCGGGGCCCGTCCAGTTCACGGAGCAGCCCTAGTGGGACAGGGCACTTGCCTTCTCCTCACGGTACTCTTCGATGGAGAGATTGCGCAGCATAGAGACTCGGCCGTCCTCGCTGTGGACAAAGCCGACGCTGTTAATAAAGGGATCAATGATGTGGATCTTCTGCAATGGCGTGACGATCAACAATTGCAGATTGAGCTGGGCGAACAGACGCAAGCCGTATTGCGCGGACTCGTCCGAACCACGCCCGAAAGCCTCGTCGATGACTACGAAGCGAAATGAACGGGAACGCACCGCCCCCCATTCCAGCCCGAACTGGTAGGCCAGACTGGCGGCCAGGATGGTGTAGGCCAGCTTCTCCTTCTGCCCACCGGATTTTCCGCCCGAATCGGAATAATGTTCACGTTCGCTGTCGTCCTCGCGCCAGCGCTCGCTGGCGGCGAACATGAACCCATTGCGCACATCGGTAACCTTGGCGGTCCAGCGGCGATCCAGCTCGGTTTGCCCGTCGCGCCCGCGAAAGCGCTCGATTATGTGCTTGACCTGCAGAAATTTAGCCTCCGAATACTGAGCATCCTCGGAGCCGGTGAGCGCGCCCTCGGTACAAGCGCGCAGCTCGTTCTGGAAGTCGCGGATCTCGGCATCCGGGCTTGGTCTCGCCTCGAGCCGGATATAACGTCCGGGGTTGTAGTCGATCTGGGCCAGCGACTCGTTGATGCGTGCGATGCGTTCCTTGATTTGCTCGCGCTCTCGGGCCAGTTGCGACTGGAAGTTGGCGACCTCGCGGATGGTGTTCTCATTGAGCAGTTCCTTGAAACGTGCTTCGAAACGCGGCAGGTCGTCAGCTGCCAGCGCTGCGAGCATGGCGCGGTATTCGAAAGCGGCCTCGACACTGGCGTCCACTTCCTGCGTTTCCAGCCGGTAGGCTTCCTTGTATTCAGTCATTACGCGGACGATCTTCTCCCCCAACCGCCTGAGGCGAGCGTCCTCAGCGTCGATTCGCGCCTGTAACCACTCGCGCATTTCCCGCTCCCGGTTGTCGCAGGACTCGATGGTCAGATGATGCTGGCCCAGGGCCTCGGTGCGCAGTTCGGTCAGGGCCGTGGTGTGCACCGCATGCTCCGCAGTGGCGGGGTCATCGAGAAGCTCCTCGGTTTGAGCATGCAGGACCCTGGCATCCTCCTGTTTTTGTTCGGTCCTGGCGTGCTCGTTCTTCTTCGCTTCGAGCCCGCTCTCGGTCCCGTTCAGCGCCGCTTCCGCTTTCCCTAGCTGCCCGGTCAGTTGCCTGAGCAGATCCGAAGTACTCTCCAATTGCCGCTTCTCCTCATCGAGGCGGGCAACTTCGGCGGCCACCGAACGCCAGTCCAGTTCGCGGAAGTCGCGATATTCATCGAGCTTGACCAACACGGTTCGCCTTTCGTTCAGTACGCCCTGCTCGGCCTGAAGCCGGGCGATACGGGCACCCAGTTCACCCAGGCGCCTCTCCAGCTGTCGCTGTTCGTCCTCCAGTGCGGCAATTTTCCCGACGTTGGTCCAGCCCAGCACGTAACGGCGACGGTCGTCAATGCGGTGCCGGTCATCCTTTTCGTGGCGCTCACCGGGCGACTTGATCTGGCCGGTGCGGGTAATGGCCCGGGTCTCACGCCGAAACTGCTCGCCGGTCATGCAGCATGCGACGTCGAAACGGTGCGACAATTCGCGTTCCAACCAATCGTAAAACGGAGAATCGGGCTTGATCGCGAGTTTGCGCACCAGGGAGTTCGGTTGCGGTGCCGGCAGTGGGCCGCGGCTGGAGGCGCGCACCCGGAAGTAGACCAGGCGGCCGCGCAGGTGGGTTCGGTCCACCCACTCCGATACCTGCTGGTAGTGTGTATCAGGGACAAGTAATGAAAGACCGAAGTTGCGCAACAACCGTTCGGCGGCCCCTTCCCAGCCCTGTTCCTCTTCACGAATCTGAAGTAGCTCCCCGGCGAAGGGCATCTCTTCCTCGGCTAAATCCAGGGCCTGGCACAGTGAGGCCCGCATGCGGATTTGTTCGGCGGGAACATTGCTGCGCCGGGCCTTCAGACTGTCGATCTCAGCAACGAGCCGGTCGTGTTGTTGTTTGCCCTGGTGCAGTTCGACCGCCTGTTCGGTCAACGCATTCTGAAGCTCAGCCTCCTTTGTGCCGGTTCGCTCAAGCTGTCGTAACGATTCCTCGCGTTGCGCCTGAAACGCTGCCTCATCCTCTACCGCGGGACCACCGGCATCACGCACCAATTCTGCGTAGCGTGTGGCTTTTTTCTTTCTCGCCTCGCACTCACTGCTGTTGACGCGAATCTCTTCCGCGAGACGCTCCAGGCGATCGCCACCATTGACGGCTATGTTTCCTTTCAGTTCGGCGACCTCCGCGCGCTGTGCGTCCCGCTGTTCGGTTAGCGCGTGGATTCGCCCGCTCTGGCGCGTCCATTCTTCCCCGAGCCCGGTGATCCGATTGTGCAAAAGCTCCAGCTTGAGTCCCGCGAAATACGGCCGCAAGGCGTCGCGGCAGACGCGCAGTTCTCCAGTGGAGCTGGCCAGTTCCGCGTGGCGATCACAATCGGCAACCAGCGGAGTCAACAGTTCGATCTGCCGCTTGGCTTTAAGAACCGCCTCGTGGGCGTGGTTGAGGTCATCGAAATGTGCGATCAGCGCCGTAATGCGTGTCACTACGTCGAAGGGCTCGAGCATGTGGCTGCGAACGAACTCGGTAAGATTGCCCACGGACTTCATGGACACGGTCTGGTGAAACAGTTCCAGAGCCTGGTCGTTGTCTATACCGAATCGCCGCCTGAACCAGGCACCGTAGGGTGGAAAACTGTCAAATACCTCGACACTGTCGCCCCGCAAACGCTTGCGTAACGCGGTAATCTCAGAACCGAAGCCGGCGAAATCGCTGGCGATGGTCATATCCCGCTCGGCACCGACATAAAAACGCGCCGGTTGCCCCTGCGCGTCCTTGATCCAGAATACCTGCGCCAGCGTCACCGTCTGGTCATAGCCGGCATTATGAAACACGCCAAGGACTACTGAATAGCTGTTGCGGTCACGCAGCGCGACAGGCTTCGCGGTGGCGCTGACTTCATTGCGCTCCGTCTTGTAATAACCCAGCACGTAGGACTTCAGCGTACGCTCCTTGCTGTCCGCCCCGGCCGCCTTGTTGTAAGCGACCCGATGAGCCGGCACCAGCAAGGTGGTGACCGCATCGACCAGAGTCGATTTTCCCGATCCGATGTCCCCGGTCAGCAGCGAATTTTTCCCATCGGCCTGCAGGGTCCAGACGCGCCCATCGAAAGTACCCCAGTTGAACACCTCCAAGCGCCGCAGGCGGAAGCCGGCCAACGTATCGTCCGCAACGAAATCCAGACCGAGCGTTTGCGGTGATTCAGGCTTCACGTTCTACCCCGTCCGGGTCCACAAGCTGCCCCCGATAGACTGCCAGCCGTGCGTCGAAATCGGCCAGCCACTGCGCATCGACGAAAGCCTTCAGGATACGGCGCACTTCGAATACTGCCGGCTGCCCGGCCGCCGGTTTCATGCGGCGGAGAAAACCGAGTTCGACGGCCTTGTTTATGTAGGCATCCAACCGGTCCATCATTTGCGCTTCGTTACTTGCTGCAGGCAAGAATACTCGTATCAGATCGACAATGTCGTCACGCGACAGCACCAGTCTGACCCCCTCCGCGTCCTGGCTGCCGCCGGCGTCGAACTCAGCCAGCTTTTTGCGCAACAGAGCCAGCATCAGACTGACCGGGAACGACAGTGGGCGGCGAGCGACCAGGCGCGGAAACTGCGTCGTGATTTCGTCACCATCATCGTTACAAGCGCGCAGAAATGCATAACCTTCGGCCTCGTCCAGCACCAGCTCCAGCCCCAACACGGCCACGTAGTCACGCACCCGGACCTGAAGATCGAGCAGGCTGATCCACAAACCAGCGTTACGTCCGGCCGTCTCATCGCGATAAATCACACCCTTGAGCAGAGAAATGATCAATGCCGACAGATCAGGCGCCGCCGCCGGTGTCTCGTGTTGTCGTTCTCTGTTCATCGCACAAATATCACTCGCGGAAGCCGCGCCTGTTTCGTCTGTTCCCTGCCATAACGATCCAGACCCCACCAAACGATACTGTCTTCAGCATCCTCGTCGATCATGCTCCTGAAACCCTCGCCTGTCAGCTCCAGATAGGCGATCAGTTCCGCCAGGCCATGCTGTAGCGGCCGTCGCTCACACAGTTCACGCAGGGTCACCTGCTCTGCACCTTGCAGGAGGCGGCGGATATGGTCCGATAATGCCGCCTTGTCGACGACCACCTGTGAAAACAGCGCCGCGGTATCCAGCTCTACGTGGCCCGCTTCCAGAACGACATCTGCGATGCGCGGCTTCAGGGGCGGAGTGTACAGCGGTCGCTCCATGGGCAAAATAATATCCGCACCGATATCGGCGATAGAAGTAAAATCACCGCTCGGTAGTGCCGCACGCACGCCCAGTGCCTTGCTCTCGATGCCGCGCAGGATTTCCATGATGCGACGGTTCTCCAGCCAGGTCTGGTCGTCCAGAAAGCGCCGCAGCTGTTGCGACAAGTGCGCGATCGTCCGCTGCGTATGCTCGCCGGCCTCGAGCCAGTCATAATGTGCCCGTCGTGTGCGGGCATCAGGTTTGAGTTCGGCCACCGCCGGCAGGGCCAATACCCGCTCCAGCAAATTGCTGAATTCTTCTTGTCGTGCACTGGACATCAGGAAGTCCCAGAATGCACGAAAGTTGCGCCCCTGGTCGGAGTTCGCAATGGCGTCGCGCTCGCCCATGATTTCTTCCAACAACTCCCCCCTGGCCCCTTCCCATAGTGCAATACGCTCACGCACCACTCGATCAAGTGTCCGAAAATTGTGCTCCACCTCGCGAAAATCGGAGAGCAGTTCACGCGAAATCATCACGAACTGCTGGAAACGGTCCCTCAGCGCCGTGTCGTCCAGCAACGGCATGTCGTCGTCGAG
>CAXMTM010000134.1:0-8736 GCA_964196385.1 Arenicellales bacterium | reverse complement strand
AGTCATCGATGCGCCGGGCCTCAGGCTCGATGAACTCGGCAAGAGACTAAGTTCAGAGGCGCGCAAGAACGAGACCGAAGGGACAAAAACACGTGCCCGTGAGGGTCGCATTGCGGAACCGCTGCCAGATAACGGCAGTTGGTAGAAGTGAACTCACCTTAGGGCCCACGCCAAAATAAATTCACATTTTGGCACCCCATCTTTGGCCGCTCCTCAATCGCGATATCCTCGACGTAGCCCTGCTACGCCTGCGGTTTCGCTCAATCGTCGCAGCCAAATACGATAATCTCCTTTTTGTTAGCTGATGCAAACAACGTCTTGCCGCCAGTCTGGTCGACGAGGGCGGTACCTTGTTCGTCTATTGCGATCAGCCCGAAAGAATAGCCCAGGTCACAGCCTTCCTTTATGGTATTTCGCACTGCTTGCTCGAGGGTCTGTCCGTCAACTCTGCGCGCGGCGATCCGTGCCGCCACACTCAAGTTCACGATTTCCTCGCCGCACCCGGTGCAGGATACGGCAACTCCGTGGGTGGCGTAGTTACCGGCGACAGTGGCCGAGTCACTGACCCGGCCGGGAGTTTCGCCGCCGACGCCACCGGTTGAGGTGGCCGCGAAAATAGCGCCTCGATCATCCACCGCGACGGCGCCAACCGTTCCGGTCAATCCTTTCTTACCGGCCTTGTGATCACGCCACCGATGATCGGTGTACGGGCTGTGGCTTCGATATCCCTTACTGCGGGCGTAGCGTGTGGCGGGGTCACCCGCCAGCACGGTGTTTTTCTCATCGGCCAGATCGGCTGCGATCCGGATCGGGTTTTTCACGTACTGGATATTGATCACCCCGGAGAAGGTGTTGTTCACGCCGTCCATGAGAGCGGCGCTCATGCGGATTTCACCGTCCGACTGAACACGGGATCCGGTGCCTGCATTAAAATGCTCGCAATCCTCCAGTGCCTCCACGGCCGACAGCACTGCTTCACGCGCCCCCTGCGCGTTTAACACTTCATAACTGTTACTGACAATGCTGTGTAATGCCTGCCGGCAGTCTTGTTCGATCCCGACGAGTTTTTCTAATTCCATGATGCCGCCGTGGATGATGATGCTATTGGTCATGCCGCTGCCTCAACTTTGCTGTTCAAGTACCCCAGAACGTCACCACGGCGTTCGTGGATGAGCAGGATAACGAGGTCGCCGGCATGCGCATGGTCTATCATGCTCTTGACGGCCGCGATTTCATGTCTTTGCCGCTCGATATTGTGTCGGGGTATACCTTGTCGCACGAATTCATCATACAGGATATCCGCTGTTTCACCGGGTTCGCGGCCGCGCGAATAGTCGTCCATCTCCTTAATGACGATCAGGTTCCAGTCCACTGTGCAGGCCATGGCGGCGAGTCCTTTGATATCCCCGTCGCTGCGGTCTCCGGCCTGGCCGATCAGCAGGGTTCTTCTGCGTGCCGGCAGCGCAGCGGCCATTTTCGCGAACGCTTCCATGCCATGGGGGTTGTGGGCGAAATCAACGATGATGGTTGCGCCATTGATTTTGTACATGTTGCCGCGGCCTGGGTTGTCGTTGGGGTTCATGCTGCGCAGGCCCGCTTCGATGGCATCGAGGGGCAGGCCGAGTCCCAGCGCAAGCCCGGTGACACCAAGTGTATTATAGACATTGTGCTGCGCCGCTCCGCCGTAGGTTATCGGCACCGCTGCAACCGAAATGACGGGACGGGGTTGACCGTCCCGGATTATCGTGATCCGGTCATCGACCACGGTGCACACCGTCCCGCCGGCGGTTATGTGATCGCGCAGGACAGGGTGGTCGGCGTCGGGGCTGAACCAGATGATGTTGAATGATGCTTTTTGTGCTCTTTCTACCAGGCGTGCATCATCGGCATTAAGCACCAGGGTGGACTGATCGTCCAGGGCGCGGGTCACCACCCACTTGACGTCGGCGAGTTCATCCACGTTGTGGACGCCAAATTCTCCGATGTGGTCAGCGGCCACATTGGTGATCAATACTGCATTTGCACGGGCAACGGCCAGCCCTCGTCTGAGCAGGCCGCCGCGGGCGGTTTCCAGAACGGCAAGATCCACATTCCGATCGCGCAGGACCGTGCGTGCTCCGCCGGGCCCTGAATAGTCGCCCGCGTCCAGTACGGTGTCGCCGGCGGCGATCCAGTCGGTGCAGCTCAAGCCCACCGTGAAACCTGCAGCCCGGCCAATACTCGCAAACAGTCTAATCGAAGTGGTCTTGCCGTTGGTCCCGGTGATGAGTCCGACGGGAATGCTGTCCAGTTCGTCCCACGCTACCTCATTGGTTTCCGGCAGATCGTCGAGGGGCCAGGTCCTGCTGCAGCGGCCCATGCCTATGGACACATCCCCGGTATCGATCAGTATGGGTTTGTCGCGGGCCATCGCCGCATCGCGCAGGGCTATCAGGCGAGGATTGCGTTCACTCCGGATGATCTCAGCCAGCCTTCGCGCGTCGTGCCCGATATCCGGCTCTGGCCGGCCTTCGCGGATGCTGCAAGCCGCGTCGAATGCCCAGTCGTTGATGTCGGTGGCGGCGTAGAGTGCGTCGACCGGAGCGGAGATGGCCAGGCTGGCGCCACCCTTGAACCGGCGTACGCGGGTCCGTTCCTTGTGCCAGCCGAGGGCATCCATCATTCGCCGTACCTGGGATTGCCAGGTGTTGATATCCATGTCGTTTTCATCGTTGTCGAATTCCACGTCGATCACCGCCCCGGGGCAGTCCCAAAGCAGGTTGGGTCCGGTCAGGCGGCGGGAGTCCAGGCGACGCATGGCCTAGTCCTCGTTTTCACGGGCAATGCGGACGCCTCGCTCGTCGCGAATCAATTCCATGTTCTCGTCTAACTCAAAGCTGCCAATCACGTCTGCAGGGATCTCCACCGCGACAGGTCTGGCCTCGGCGGCGACGACTTCCTCGCCGGGCTTAAAATAAATGATCTGCTTCCAGGATCGGGCGATGCTGTCGGCCAGTACCAGCAATAAATCACCGGTGCGAGACATCTGCAGCGCGGCGAGGTTGGCCTCCTGCTCATCGGGTACCAGCTGGATTCGGTGTTTCTCCACGCCGGCTTCGCCAAGGGCTGCGGCAAGTATCTCCGGCACTTCGGTGGGTCCGCGTCCGCGGCGATTGTCGTCTCTGCGGCAAATGTAGTGGTCGAAGTGGCCGGCCGCGATCCCGGCCACCTCCCGTATGTCTTCATCCCTGCGGTCACCGGGCATGGCGAGCACCATGATCTTTCGTCCCGGGACCTCGAAGCGATCCACCACATCGCAGATGGTTTTGACAGCGGCCGGATTGTGGGCGTAATCCATGATGACTTTGAACGGCAGTTCGTCATAGACGTTGAGCCGGCCGGGGGCCTGGAAGAATGTGGTGTCGAAGGTGCGAAGGCTGTGACGGATGTTGTCCAGATCCACGCCCAGATTATGCGCCAGCGCGGCGGCGAACATGGCATTTTGCACATTGTGCAAGGCCCGGCCCTCGAGGGTTGCCGGGATCAGGTGCGTCCACAGCAACGGAATATGGTGACCATTGTCATCGTAAAGTGTGATCATGTGGCCGTTTATGCCTTGTTCCAGCACCACTGCAAGACCGCCCGCCTGGATATGCTCGCGGACCAGAGGGTGCGCCCGGTTCATGGTGACGTAGCATAATTTGTCGGCGTTGCTGTAGTCCGCCATTTTCAAACACAGCGGGTCGTCGGCATTGAGTATGGCCGTGCCACGGGCCACCTCGATGACGACTCGTTTGACTTCCGCCAGTTGTTCCACGGTATCGATGCCGCGCAATCCGAGATGGTCCGCGCTCACATTGAGACAAGCCGATACATCTGAATGGCGGTAACCCAATCCACTGCGCAACATGCCGCCGCGTGCAGTTTCCAGTACTGCCGCATCCACGGTGGGGTCGCTCAGTGTCATTCTGGCAGCCGTCGGGCCGGTCATGTCGCCCTGTACACTCAACCGCCCGTCGATGTACACGCCGTCGGTGGAGGCCAGTCCGACGGTATGGCCCGCCATCTTCAGGATGTGGGCAAGCATGCGGGCGGTGGTCGTTTTGCCGTTGGTGCCGGTGATGCCGGCGATCGGAATGCGACCGGTATTGCCGTCAGGGAACAGCATGTCGATCACCGGCCCCGCCGCGTCCCGGGGCTGGCCTTCGCTGGGCGCAACGTGCATCCGAAAGCCAGGCGCGGCATTGACCTCACAGATGGCGCCCCCGGTCTGGTGATAGGACTGCGCGATGTCGGTGGTTATAAAGTCGACCCCGCCCACGTCCAGGCCGATGGCTAGAATAGCGCGTTCCGCCATTTCCCGGTTGTCGGGATGGATGATGTCGGTGACGTCGATGGCAGTGCCGCCGGTGGACAGATTGGCAGTGGAACGCAGGTATACGGTTTCACCGGCCGCGGGCACGGTTTTACGGTCATAACCCTTGAATTCGAGCAGCCGGTCAGCCTGGTGATCGAACTCCAGTCGGGTGAGGACCTTTTCGTGGCCGACACCGCGCCGCGGGTCCCGGTTGATTTCATCGACCAGGTCCTCGATGCTGTGCTCGCCGTCACCGACGACGTGGCCGGGCACTCGCTTCGCGGCGGCAATCAGTTTGCCGTTGACCACCAGAAGCCGGTGATCGAGCCCTTGTATGTAGCTCTCGATCACGATGCCTTCACCGTGAGTGCGGGCCTTGTCGTAGGCTACTTCCAGCTGTTCCGGCGTGTTGATATCGATGGTAACACCGCGGCCGTGGTTGCCGTCCAGTGGTTTGAGGACGACAGGATAGCCGATCCGTTCGGCTGCCTGCTGCGCCCGCCGCAGCCGGTACACCAGGATCTGGCGCGGGACAGGCAGTCCCAGGTCGCCAAGTATTTTGTTGGTCTCTTTCTTGTCCGAAGCAAGTTCCACCGACACATAAGACGTATTGCCGGTAATGGTGGCCTGAATACGCTTCTGCCTGCGGCCGTGCCCAAGTTGAATCAAGCTCTGCTCATTGAGCCTGATCCAGGGGATGTCCCGTTCCTCGGCCGCCTTCACCAGTGATGCCGTGCTGGGCCCCAATGCTCGTCTTTGAGCATAACGAATAAAGTCGTCACGCTCTTTGTCGAAATTGAAATCGTGGTCGGGGGCTTCTTCAGGTTGCAGGTCACGCGGTAACAGATGGTGAAGTAACTCAATAGCCAGGCGTCCTGCCTCGAGTCCGACCTGTTCCCCTTCATATTGATAGACAAGATCATATTGGCCTTGCTCATCAGTAGATCGGGTCTTGCCGAAGGTGACCTGAGCGCCGGCCATATTTTGCAATTCTATGGCAACGTGTTCCATCACATGCCCCAGCCAGGTCCCCTCGTCCTCGCGCATGCGGCGGATGAACCCACCCGGTTCCCGGTATGAGCAGCCGTGCTCTTGCAGGCCCGGCAATCTTTCGACCAGGTCGTCTACAAATTTCGCGCCCAGTCTGCTAGTCGGCCAGTCCTCAAGATCGGCCAGATCGAGGGTGTGCCGGATGACCGGAAACAGCGCATATATGTTTGGCCCACGAAATACCGTGGTAGACAGAATTTTCATTTAACATCCTCACCTTGTGTCGGGCACTCATCCCGATTCTCACCAGACGGTGTATTACTGGTAATATCCCAGCCTTCGATCGTATCGGGTTTTAATGAGATTCTACAACAAGAAGTACGCCGACACAGAGGAACGAGGCTTGCGGGTAATTTCTGAGCAGACCGGCCGCCTGGCCATCATTGGAGGCCGGCTGGAAGCGGACAATTCGACCGTATTCGCAGCCATGAAACCGCTGTGCAACAGCCGTATAGCGGTCATCCCCGTAGCGTCCGACATCCCGGAGGAGGTGGGCGCCGAGGCCGTCGACAGTTTTGTGCGCAACGGGATACACGCAGAACTGCTGCCTTTGTTCTGGCGGCGGCGGGGTGACGCATGTGATCAGGCCCTGATTGAACGGGTCGAGTCCTGCGGCAGTGTATATTTTACCGGGGGAGATCAATCGCGCATCTTCCGCACCCTCATTCAGGGAGGGCGGGCGACACCCCTTCTCAACTCCATCCGGGCACAACACGCCGGCGGCGGATTAGTGGCGGGATCCAGCGCCGGGGCCGCCATCATGTCCAGGCAGATGATACTGGGGGGTACGTCCAACGAGGCCCTGAGTCACGGCCTTGTCGATGATGCGGATGTTCCGGGTCTGGCTCTCGGCGAGGGGCTCGATTTCTTCCCCTGGGGGATGATCGATCAACACTTCATTGCACGCGGCCGCATTGGCCGTCTGGTGGTGGCGGTCCGTGCCGCGGGTGAGCGGATGGGCTTCGGCATCGATGAGAACACCGCGCTGATCGTTGACGGAGAACGAGCCGTGGTGCGTGGTGAAACCGGTGTCATCATCGTAGATCTGAGCAGAGCCCGAAACGGCGATGACAACAGCATGGAAAATGTAAATATTTCCTATCTGGATGATGGCGACGAGTACGATCTGCGGCGCAACAAAATAGTGCCGTGTCGGGACAAGAAACCGGTGCGTGTCTCCACATCATCTTTTCGCGGGCCGGCGCCCGTCAAGCGCTGTGCCTTCGGCATCTATACCTTGCTCGACCTGATGCTGCGCCTGGCCCGGGCAGATACTTCATACTACACTCGGGACAGTGTCAGCTCCTGGCCGGACAAGGGGGATGTTGAGTGGCGTGTCGAAATCGAGCGTCCGCGGCATCATTCCCGGGTGTTGTCAGCGCTACGTGATGGCAGGATGCGATTTACGGTGATGAATTTTCTGCTGAGCATACACCGCGGTGACCGCAAACCGCGCGCACGGTTCCCGGCCCCGATCCATCCGCACCGCCAGCAGCAGGTACCGCCGTCACAGTTGCTGTTACTCGGAAATTCACCGCTGCAGTGGCGGGCAGAAAACGTGGCTGCACTGAGGCCGTATCTGAAAGAGCCCGTCGGCGTGATGGCCACTGCGTCGGGGCAGCCGCGCAGGGTTGCGCACGAGTACGTGGACTGGCTGCGCGGGCTCGATATCAAAGCGGAAGAGCTTCATGTCGTTGAAAATAATATAGAGCGCCGTAACCGGGATACCGCATTTTTACGAAAGCTGACCGCGATGGGGACGATAATATTGAGCGGGGGCAATCAGCGGCGACTGACCAAGATCCTGACCTACAGGGGGGATGTGACCGCTGTGCTGGAACACCTGGTCGGTGCCCATGAAAATGGCACCAACCTGATTGCCGTCGGCGGTGCGGCGGCCGCTTTCAGTCAACCGATGATCGCCGAAGGGGACAGTTTCGAAGCGCTCAGGTTTGGCGCCTCTGAAGACGCCGGGTCCGAAGGTATGGTTATGGAGCCGGGCCTTGGATTGTTCGAAGCCGGTATCGTCGACCAGAACTTTGTAACCCGCAGTCGCCTGGGCCGGCTGGTCGTTGCCTGTGCTGAAGAAGATGTTCGCTACGGATTTGGGCTGTGCGAGGAATCGGGACTGGTGGTCAGCGAAGACAAGGGCCTGTTGAGCGCCATAGGCCGCGAAGGATTCGTGGTTGTCGCCATGCAGCATGCCGGGTTGTCGATTGGCGGCGGGTCGTTCCGTGCGCGCGGCATCGAACTGCAACTGGTGCAACCGGGAAATGCCCTCGATGTGCATAGCGGCATAACCCTGAACATCCAGTCCGATGGTGCGGCAAGCACCGTTGAGGACATGGTTATGCAACTCACCGATGATTGTAACGAAATGTTCAGGAGCAGAAGCGGATCAAGTAAAGACGGCTGGTTGAATGTTGCTTTTACCCAGGGCCCGCCCGCAACGCTGGACATCGAAAGCCAGCGGGTCCGTTATTAGGAGCTCAAGTGATTACTATGCATGAACCAACATTCACTGTAGGCATCGAAGAAGAGTACATGCTGGTCGATCGCGAGTCCCGCAAACTGATCAGCGAGACGCCGTCATCGATGCTGCCGAAATGCGAGGAACTGCTGGAAGGGCGGGTATCGCCGGAGTTCCTGCAGTGCCAGATCGAGGTCGGCACCAACGTCTGCAAAACCATCCCCGAGGCGCGTGAGGAACTGGCCCACCTGCGACGTACCGTCGCATCGGTGGCGGTGGAACACGGTCTGGCGCTGGTTGCCGCGTCGACCCATCCGTTTGCCGATGTGGGCGAACTCAAGCACACCCGCAAGGCGCGTTACCACCAGTTGGCGCAAGACCTGCAGGGCGTGGTGCGACGAATGTCGATCTGCGGCATGCACGTGCATGTCGGAATTGATGATGATGAATTGCGCATGGATCTCATGGGCCAGGTTGTCTACATGTTGCCCCACCTGCTGGCATTGAGCACCTCGTCCCCGTTCTGGCGGGGTCAGAACACCGGGCTCAAGTCCTATCGCATCGCGGTGTGGGACGAAATGCCGCGCACCGGGCTTCCGGAGCACTTCGAAAGCTTCAGCGAGTACAAGCGCCATGTGAATGTTCTGGTTCGTGCCGGTGTCATCGAGGATGCCACCAAGATCTGGTGGGATATCCGGCCCAGTGACAGGTTCCCGACGCTTGAAATGCGCATCAACGATATTTGCACCCGGCTTGACGACGGCGTGTCCCTGGCGGCCATTTATTTGTGCTGGCTGCGTATGCTGTACAGATTACGTGGAAAAAATCAGCGCTGGCGGCGCTACCTGATGATGCTGGTCAAGGAAAATCGCTGGCGTGC
>CAXMTM010000133.1:0-2093 GCA_964196385.1 Arenicellales bacterium | reverse complement strand
AAGGCGGCTCCGGACGAGCATATGGAGCGGGTGATGGCACAGGGTGATTTCAGGCCGATGCAGGGCAACAGTGACGCCATGGAAGACCTGAAACGGATTCTGAGCGAGCGGGAGCAGGAATACAGATCGGCGCACTACACTCTGGATACCACCGGAAGGACAATCGAAAGTTGCCTCGAAGAACTGTTGTTACACACAGGGTCCCACCTGACTGGCGAACTGCAGGCTTGAAATTTACGGATGTACGAAGAAATTATGTTAAAGCAGCCCCCGATGTTCTCGCCGATCGGAAAACGTGATACTTATTGATTGATGACTGAATTGACAAAACAAGCAAAGCCCATGAGTTACGAACACATTGTGTTCGACACGGGCCGGGGTGTGGCAACGATAAGGTTCAATCGCCCGGAATGCCTGAACAGCTTCAATGCCCTAATGCTGGAAGAGTTTTCTGACGCTCTTGCGGCCGTGCACGGTGATGAGTCCCAGCGCTGCCTGCTGTTGACAGGCACCGGGCGCGGCTTTTGTGCAGGGCAGGATCTTAACGAAAGAGTCAGCGATGGTGAGGTGATGCTGCCCGACCTCTCCGAGTCGCTGGACAAGAAGTACAATCCCGTTGTTCGAGCCATCGTTTCACTGCCGATTCCGGTTGTCTGCGCTGTAAACGGCGTGGCGGCCGGCGCCGGCGCCAACATCGCACTGGCCTGCGATATCGTGGTGGCGGCACGGTCCGCCAGTTTCATTCAGGCATTCTGCAAGATCGGGTTAATCCCGGATGCGGGCGGTACGTGGCAACTCCCCAGGCTGGTGGGGCGGGCCCGGGCATTGGGGATGGCCATGCTGGGCGATAAAATTACCGCTGAACAGGCTGAGCAGTGGGGCTTGATCTGGCGGGTGATCGATGACGAGGTATTCATGGATGAAGCCGTGTCTATAGCCGGTACCCTCGCCGCTCGGCCTACCCGTGCACTGGGGTATATAAAACAGGCGCTGACTGCCGGTGCAATAAATACCCTGGACCAGCAACTGGACCTCGAGCGAGACCTCCAGGGCCGGGCGTGTCGGACTGAGGACTATCGTGAAGGGGTGCAGGCGTTTATTGAAAAGCGTGTGCCAAACTTCAATGGTCGGTAACGTGTTTGCTCGTGGTTTTTGAGAGGGTACGATGGTTGCCACAAAATGATTAAAGTACATCAGGGCAAGGAAATCATAGCGGTCATCGGTGCCGGCACCATGGGCGCCGGTATCGCTCAGGTCGTGGCAAGCGGGGGGCACGCCGCGATCATCTATGACGAGCAGGCGGAGGCCTTCGAACGGGCCATGGGATCAATTTCGTCCAACCTGAACAAGCGGGTAGAGCGCGGCCGGCTGACCGATGCCGACAGGGATTCCACGCTGTCCAGAATAAGCCGGGCGGTTTCGTTGGCCGATGTGGCGGCCGCGCAGATCGTTGTCGAGGCGATCGCCGAAGACCTCGATGCGAAGCAGGAATTGTTTTGCGCACTGCAGAAAATCTGTCCCCCTGAAACGATATTTGCAACCAATACGTCCTCGTTGTCGGTTACCGAACTTGCCTCCGTGTTGATTGATCCGGCCCGGGTGGTGGGATTGCATTTCTTCAATCCGGCGCCTGCCATGAAGCTGGTAGAAGTCGTCAGCGGTCGGGCTACTTCCCCGGAAATTGCCCGGTATTTGGGACACCTCGCCAGCGGTTGGGGGAAGCACTGCGTACACACAAAATCCACACCGGGATTTATAGTGAACAGGGTGGCCCGGCCTTTCTATGCCGAAGCGCTGCGCTTACTGCAGGAACAGGTTGTGGGGCCGGCCACGCTCGATGCGATCATGCGTGAATGCGGTGGTTTCAAAATGGGCCCGCTGGAGCTCATGGACCTGATTGGTCACGACATCAACTATGCGGTAACCAACTCGGTCTATAACGCCTGCTACCAGGACTCCAGATTCAAACCCAGTCTTATCCAGAAAGAATTGATCGATGCCGGTTACCTGGGCAGAAAAAGCGGACGTGGATTTTATGATTATTCCGCTGCGGTGAAAGCGGAAGCAGCACAGCAAATCGGACCGCAGAAATC
>CAXMTM010000132.1:0-2841 GCA_964196385.1 Arenicellales bacterium | reverse complement strand
CCAGAATTTTGTCATCATGCCGTTGTCGTTTCTGAGCGGGGTATTTTATTCCATCCACTCCCTGCCTGACTTTTGGCAGTCGCTATCCAGATTCAATCCCTTGTTTTATATGATCGACGGTTTTCGCTACGGTTTTTTCGGTGTGTCGGATGTTCCAGTCGGGATCAGCCTGAGCATGTGCCTGATTACCCTGGTGCTGTTGTCGGTAGTTGCTCTATCGATCCTGCGGGCCGGGTACAAGCTCAGGGTCTAAGTCGCGGAGAAGTATCAAAGGGGTCAGACTCGATTGATTTCAAAGCAAATCAATCGAGTCTGACCCCTTTGATATATTTCCAATACCCCGAATGATCGGTTAATGTAGGATACTGTACTGGAAAAATTGAACATTTGGGTGCTTCGCATGGTGATGCCGCAAGATATCAAACAGTGGATAGAACAGGGCCTGGAGGACGCCAGGGTTGAAATCGATGGCGATGGACGCCATTTCAACGCAGTTATCGTCAGCCCGGCCTTTGAGGGCAAAAACTCGGTGCAGCAGCACCAGTTGGTATATGCCGTGCTCGGCGATAAAATGAAATCAGAGATTCATGCACTTTCCATGCGAACGCTGACTCCCGCGGAATGGGATGGCGGGCACCAGTAACGGTCAGAACCAACCAACAGAGCAAATAAGGTGATTTTATGGGCGATATACACGAACAAATCAAACAGACCGTCGAATCCGACGATGTCGTATTATTCATGAAGGGCACCCCGGATTTCCCCCAATGCGGTTTTTCCGGCCGGGCGATTCAGGTGTTACGGTCGTGTGGTGCGCAATTTGCTACATTCGACGTGCTGAGTGATGACGGGGTACGGCAGGGCATCAAGGACTTCTCGAGCTGGCCGACCATTCCGCAGCTCTACATTAAGGGCGAATTTGTGGGTGGCAGCGATATCATTCTCGACATGTACGATAAAGGGGAACTGCAGGAAAAGCTGAGCGCGTAGACGTTCGGCGCCTCCGGCCCATTCCTGAAAAGGCCGCTTTCGAATGGGTGGCCTTTTCAATCCGGCGGCTCATAGCATCCACAAAAAGATCGCGCGGGCAGTCTCCAACGTGATGTGCTTTCCGATATGGATAAGCTGATTGTTACCGGCGGAACGCCGCTGACGGGTGAAATCAGGATTTCGGGCGCAAAGAACGCCGCGTTGCCGGTACTGATGGCCTCATTGCTGACTCGCGATCCCCTGCGGATCAGCAATATTCCACACCTTCACGACATTACTACCACCCTGGAATTGCTGGGGCAGCTCGGGGTGCTGGTGCAAGTCGATGAAAAAATGGTCATCGAAGCGGATGCGGGGCCCGTGGACCAGGTGCGTGCACCTTACGAGCTGGTCAAGACGATGCGGGCATCCATACTGGTGCTGGGTCCGCTGCTGGCCCGTTTCGGGGAAGCCGAAGTGTCGCTGCCGGGTGGTTGCGCCATCGGCTCGCGTCCGGTGGACCTGCACGTCAAGGGGCTGCAGGCGATGGGTGCGGACATTACTGTTGATGAGGGGTACATTAAAGCCAGGGCGACGAGGCTGCGCGGGGCCCGCATCTTCATGGACCTGATTTCGGTGACGGGGACCGAGAACCTGATGATGGCAGCCACATTGGCGGATGGTACGACGGTGATCGAGAACGCGGCGCGGGAACCGGAAGTTGTCGACCTGGCGGACTGCCTCAATGCCATGGGCGCCCGGGTGTCGGGGGCCGGAAGTGATGAAATCACGATCGAGGGCGTGGCGAGATTGCACGGCGCTGACCATCGGGTCATCCCCGATCGCATCGAGACAGGCACTTATCTGGTGGCCGGAGCGGTCACCGGCGGTAAGGTGAAACTGCGTGATGTGGCGCCCCACCTGCTTGAGTCCGTACTGGAAAAATTACGGGAGACCGGTGCGCGCATCGAAACCGGTGATGACTGGATAAACCTCGACATGGGTGGTCAGCGGCCCCGGGCGGTGAGCGTGCGCACTTCCCCTTACCCCGCATTTCCCACCGATATGCAGGCGCAGTTCGTCACCTTGAATTCGGTGGCGCAAGGCACGGGAACCATCACCGAGACGGTATTCGAAAATCGATTCATGCATGTCCAGGAATTGCAGAGAATGGGCGCCAACATTGTCATGCAGGGCAATACCGCGGTGGTACAGGGCGTCGAATCCCTGCAGGGAGCGCCGGTCATGGCTACGGATCTGCGCGCCTCGGCGTGCCTGGCGCTTGCGGGTCTGGTGGCCACTAACGATACGGTCATCGATCGCATCTATCACATCGATCGTGGATATGAGTGTATAGAGGAGAAGCTGTCGCAACTCGGTGCCCGTATCCGGCGTGTGGCCGGCCACCATTTCGACGCCGCACAGGAGCGGATCAAAGCTGCGGGTTAAATGACCGGGTTGGAAATTCAAAGCATAGACGGCGCCGATGCGGACTTCGATAAAAAACTCGATGCGCTGCTGACGCGAAACGGGGATGCCGCGGCCAGCGTCGACCATGTCGTCTCCGAGATCATCGGTACGGTCCGCAAGCGGGGTGACGATGCTCTTTTGGAGCTGACCCGCAAGTTCGACCAGGTCGATGTCGACACTGTGGAGGCACTGCGCATACCCCGGACTCGACTGGATCAGGCCCTTGCCGGGCTAGACCCCGGTTTACGCCGGGCTCTTGCGGATGCTTCCCGGCGGATCGAGAACTATCACCGCAAACAGCTGCAGGAATCCTGGGAGTACGAGGAACAGGATGGAACCAGGCTTGGGCAGAAAATAACCGCGATTGATCGCGTGGGCATTTATGTGCCCGGCGGTAAGGCC
>CAXMTM010000131.1:0-5383 GCA_964196385.1 Arenicellales bacterium | reverse complement strand
GAACCTGTGAAGGTGTGGCTGAAATTCGACAGCGGAATGCACCGGATTGGGTTCGATCCGGGGGAAGTTGCTGCAGTGGTGGCACGGCTTCAGGGGCTCCCGCAGGTGGTAATCATGGGGTTGATGTCACACCTGGCGTGTGCCGATGACCGGAAAAGCGCCAGTACCGATACCCAGATCGATGTGTTTGCGGATACCACCGCGCCCTACGGGTGCACCAGAAGCCTGGCCAATTCCGCCGGGGTCTGTGCCTGGCCACGCAGCCACCAAAACTGGGTGCGGCCGGGGATCATGTTATATGGCTGCTCACCCATGCTCAAAGAAGACGATGCCGATATCGGTTTACATCCGGTCATGTCCTTATGCTCAAGAATAATCGCCGTCAAGCGTCTCAAGCAAGGGGACCGGATAGGTTATGGTGGCGACTGGTGTTGTCCCGAAAATATGTTGGTTGGTGTCGTGGCTTGCGGTTACGGTGACGGTTATCCAAGGCACGCTCCCAGTGGTACGCCCACCTGGATCAACGGGCGTAGGGCGCCGCTGGTGGGCAGGGTGTCCATGGATATGAGCACAGTGGATCTGCGCGGACTGGATGGTGTCGAGGTCGGCGATGAGGTCGAGTTATGGGGTGAGCGGGTTTCCGCGACCGAAGTTGCAGCGTTGTCCGGAACAATTTCCTACGAACTGCTGACCGGCGTCACCGCCCGGGTCCCGCGTATTTCGCAGACAGATGCCGGCTAAACGTAAATCTGTTTTCGTCTGTTCCGTGTGTGGTGCGCAGGCCCCGAAGTGGGTCGGCCAGTGTGACGAGTGTGGAAGCTGGAATACGCTGGTCGAGTCCCGTATGGAGCAGCCCAAAGCAAAGCACCGTTCCAGCCGATCCGGTCCTGCCGTCCAACGCCTCGATGAAATTGCAATATCCGATGACGCCCGCTTCGGTTCCGGTGTGCGCGAACTGGATCGTGTACTGGGTGACGGGTTTGTAGAGGGCTCCGTGGTGCTCATCGGCGGGGACCCCGGCATCGGCAAATCCACCTTGCTGTTGCAAAGCCTGGCACATTTGAGCGCTAAAATGCCCGCACTTTATATCACCGGCGAGGAATCTGCACAGCAAGTTGCGATGCGGGCACGCCGGCTGGAAGTCGATGCCCCCGCCCTGGACCTGCTGGCGGAAAACAATCTGGAGGACATAGCACAGTGCCTGGCCTCCACCAGGCCCAGGGTGGTAGTAATCGACTCCATCCAGACGCTGTATACCGAGCAACTGTCGTCCGCTCCCGGCAGCGTCGCCCAGGTGCGCGAGACCGCGGCGTACCTGGTTCGTTATGCCAAGCGCGAACACACGGTGCTGATCCTTATCGGCCATGTCACCAAAGGGGGGGCGCTGGCAGGTCCCCGCATTCTCGAACACATGGTGGACACGGTGTTGTATTTCGAAGGTGATAAATCCAGCCGCTTCCGACTGATCAGGGCGATCAAGAACCGTTTTGGCGCGGTCAACGAGATTGGTGTATTTGCCATGACCGAGCGCGGACTGCGTGCGGTTGACAATCCGTCCGCCATGTTCGCCGACCCCAACCGCGAACCCGCTCCCGGTCGTGTCACACTCGCCACCCAGGAGGGCAGTCGGCCTTTGCTGGTAGAGGTGCAGGCCCTGGTCGACAGAAGCCCGCTCTCCAACCCGAGAAGGCTGACCGTGGGGATAGAACAGGCCCGGTTGAGCATGCTTCTGGCCGTACTGCATCGCCACGGTGGTTATCAGATGTATGATCAGGATGTTTTTGTCAACGCGGTTGGGGGTATAAAGGTGTCCGAACCTGCGGCGGACCTGGCGGTAACGCTGGCGGTGGTATCAAGTCACATCGGCAAACCGCTGGATCAGGATCTGATCGTGTTCGGAGAAATTGGACTGGCCGGCGAGGTGCGGCCCGTACAACGCGGCGATGATCGTTTACGGGAAGCGGCCAAGCTCGGATTCAACAGGGCTATTATTCCTAAAGAGAATATGAGCCGCGGTCTGCCGGCAGGTATGGAGGTAACCGCCGTGAAGCAACTGCACGAAGCCCTGGCGGTGCTCCAGGCATGATCCTGCTAACCCGGTTCGACAAAAAACCGCGATCTCAAATTGGCATAATCAATCATGTCGCCATCGCTCAGAGGTGTGGGCTTTGCACCCATAACTCTACCGTTCAGGGTCACCATCAGATATTTGTTTGACGAGAATACCTCGTATCCGCCCGGGGTGGGTTTGATTACCACTACAGCCTCGTCCTTCAGGCCCAGTTTGGCGCACCGTCCTGTAAAAAGGATCCGCTTGCCGTGAGCAGGGCCGGTCAGAACATCGACGCCTGTCGACAGCAGGCTGGGCTGCGCCGAGTGCTCACCCTCACCAGGCGTAAGCGGGGGATCCGGGTCGGCAATGCCGGTTGTTACGGTGTCAGTGGCGGCCGCGGACGGCGCTGCTTCCGCTGCGGTATCGTTTTGCCGGTCGGTATCTGCGGGTGCCATGGTTGCCTCTGCCCCGTCCGCAGTTATTGCGTCCGTGATCCTGGTCAACCGGTCGCTTAGCAAGGTCAGCGTGAAGTGCCCGATGCTAATCACATCCTGGTTGTATAGACGTGTGCGCTGCACCTCTTCATCGTTAACCATCAAAGAGTCCGTCGACGCGAGTTTCTGGATGAGGCAGTTGTTTTCAAACAAGGAGATCCGTGCGTGTTTGTCGGAGACCTCTGGGGAATCCAGGTGAATCTCATTGTCCGGACTGCGACCGATGGTTACGGTTCCACGGTCGAAAGAATATCGGTCCCTGTCCTTGTTTTTCTGGTTGACTACGATTTCAATCATTGTCCGTCCCCGCTGTCAGCCGCTCTGATCAGGATGACGGAAATATTATCCGGTCCGCCATTGTGGATAGCCTTGTCAATCAACCGCCTGGCGGTAAGTTCGAGGTTGTCCGTTGCTGTTCGCAGGCATTGGGCTATTGCACGATCGCTGACAACATTGGTGAGACCGTCGGAACAGAGCAAATAGATCGTATCCTGGTTGAGTTCGTTGACGCTAATGTCAGGATCGACGTGGGCTTCGATGCCCAGGCCCTTGATCAATAAATTTCGCCCTGGCCAGCTGAGTGCCTCTTTTTCGTTGATCATGCCGCTTTTCAAGTACTGTTGTGCCAGCGTGTGGTCCTCGGTGAGTTGTGTCAATCTGTTATTGGCAAACAGATAGCCCCTTGAATCGCCCAGGTGAGAAATCAGTACTTGGCTGGACGCGATACATACCACTACTGTAGCCCCCATTCCGTGGCATTCCGGCCGACTCCTGGCGACGCTGCGTATCGAACTGTTGGCGGTGCTCAAAGACGATTTCAACAGGCCGTGGGCCTCCGGCGGAAACGGGCCTCCGGGGGTGAATCCGCATTTGTCGAGTTCCTCGGCAATGATATCAATCGCCATGCGGGACGCCACGTTGCCGGCGAGGTGGCCGCCCATACCGTCCGACAATATGGCCAGGCCCTGTTCCGGGATAATTTTAATGGCATCCTCGTTGCGCTCGCGCACCAGACCCCGGTCCGTGACGCCGGCCATTTCAATCACAATATCGTTTCCCAGGAGCCTGTCCGAGAATAGAAGCCGTAGCGAGGGGAAGCCATTTTGAGTTCATTTTTTCGATCATTTGAGGAGAATAGTTATTCATATTTGACGATAATGAGCGGAAAAAGGGGCCAAAAGGGCTTTTCCGCAGTAGGTTCTCTATTCTCGGACAGGCTCCTAGCACAGTTCATATCGGGTTGTTCGACGCTTATCGTAATCTCGATGCTATTCTCGATTTCGACGCTGCGCTCATTCTGCCAGTATAGATAACAGAATTCGATAGTAAACCGCAGACAGTTCGCCCGGGGCTTCCAACGCGACGCATTCGTCGACCTGGTGGATCGTGTTATTGACCGGCCCGAATTCTACTACCTGGGCCCCGGTGGGGGCGATGAAACGCCCGTCCGACGTACCGCCAGTGGTGGACGGGGTTGTATCGACTCCGAGCACATGGGAAATTGCCCTGGACACGGCCCCGGTCAGTTCATCGCTTTCGGTAAGGAAGGGCGACCCGGAAACGGTCCAGTCCAGTTCGACATCCCGATCGATATACAATTCGTGCCTGGCCAGGACCTGCTCTACCCGTTGCATCAACGACTCCGCTGTGGAGGCGGTGGAGTATCGAAAATTGAATGTTACCGAGGCGTTACCCGGGATCACGTTGTCGGCAATGCCGCCGGATGAAAGCCCTGTGACCTGGAACGAGGTAGGTGGAAACTGCGGGTTGCCCGTGTCCCACTCCGATTTCACCAGTTCCGCCAAAGCGGGAGCGAACCGGTGTACCGGGTTCAGGGCCAGGTGGGGGTAGGCGACGTGCCCCTGCATGCCACGGACGTTTAATACCCCGTTCAGGGAACCGCGCCGGCCGATTTTGATGGTGTCGCCAAGGCGGGATTCCGATGTCGGTTCGCCAACCAGGCAGTAGTCTATACGGTCTCCGCGGGCGGAAAGCGCAGCGATGACCTTGCGGGTCCCGTCTACGGCGGGACCTTCCTCGTCTGATGTCAGCAGCATGGCAATCGAGCCACGGTGGCCGGGGTGGTCAGCAACAAAGTCCGATGCCGCCGTCACGAATGCGGCGATCGAGGATTTCATGTCAGCCGCACCGCGGCCATATAGAAAACCGTCGCGTACGGTGGGGACGAACGGATCGGAGTTCCAGCTATCCACCGGCCCCGGGGGAACGACGTCGGTGTGCCCCAGAAACACGAATAGCGGAGGGTCCCGCCCCCGTCGCAGCCACAAGTTATCCACTTTGCCAAAGCGCATGAACTGTGCATCGAAACCGGATGGCGACAGTCTGTCGGCGATGAGCCGCTGGCAAGCTTCGTCCTGCGGTGTCACCGAAGGCCTGGCGATGAGTTCCCTGGTCAGTTCGAGACTGCGATCGTGCATGGAGTCTCGGACAGGCTCCCAGATCAGTCCGTACGCAGAAGTTCGTTGATGCCCACCTTGGCGCGGGTCTTCTCGTCTACGCGTTTGACGATCACGGCGCAGTACAAGCTGTGACTGCCGTCCCTGGACGGCATGGATCCCGCAACCACTACCGATCCGGCGGGGACACGGCCGTATATGATCTCGCCGCTTTCGCGATCCAGAATTTTTGTGCTTTGGCCGATGAAAACACCCATGGACAGCACCGCTCCTTCCTCTACTATTACGCCTTCCACTACCTCACTGCGGGCCCCGATGAAACAATTGTCCTCGATTATTGTAGGTCCCGCCTGGATGGGCTCCAGGACCCCGCCGATGCCGACACCGCCGGACAAATGCACGTTTTTGCCGATCTGCGC